>NZ_JBBMFF010000130.1:0-14429 GCF_040096185.1 Faecousia intestinalis
GTGGAAAGGTCGTGCAGAGATAAAAAGGTTGCCATCTTCTCTGCGTCAAATGTCTCGGTATCCAGCCGGATGCCGAGATCCTTCTGAAAGTATTCCTCGTCCGTCACGGCAAGATACCGGAAGTCTGAGCCAATGAGCAGCATGGGGTTTTCAAAGATTCCCCGACTGACCTCCAGCATTTGCGGCAGGCTTGCGCCGTGGCGAAGGATATGCCACAGCCGTTCCTCCCATGCCTCATACCGGTCAAAAATGTGCTGCACCAGATTGAACACGCGAAAAATGTCCGTATCTGCTTCGACCACAATCACACTGCACCGGTCATAGAACCCATTCAGGTTCCAGTGCTGCCCCAGACAGACGAGGCACACGTTTGCACTGAGCGACGGACGTGTCGGCAGATGATCGGCCGAGCAAACGTAGACGCGGTTCCTCTCAAACGTTTTTGTCCGGTCAAGGTAAAATTCCGGCCGGCTCAGTGTCAGCTCCTGACTGCCCGCGCCATGCAGCTCGACCGTCTTCAGCTCCTCCTTCAGCCCCCAATAGAGAATACCCGCGCACAGTTTCATGGGATGTTCCCCTCCGATCACTTTTCACTCCCGTTTTCGGTTTTTATTATATGCCGTCCGGAAGCGGCTGTCAATGGAAGACCATATCATTTGTATGGTTCCGTATTCATACTTTTTGCTATATTTTCTGTTTTGCACAAAAACAAACCATACAAATTGTATGATTTGTCGGCGTACAAACTGTACGGTGCAGAGCAGAAAAAAACGCGCAGTTTGCAGCATTTTCGCCGCACTGTCTATTTTTTATAATAAGAGCGGCAATACAGAAAAAGAGACAGGAGGAATACCATGCTAAAAGAAAAACTGGAGCAGCGGAAATGCTTCCCGACCGCATGGGGCAAGCTCATTACGGAAGAAGAAGCCTACCGGCAGCTCAACCGGCAGATCGCGGCCATGACCGCCAATCTGTTTCAGGTCATGCGCATCTTCGAGCCGAGCTGGGAAAAGCGCACGGAAGCCATCTGTGACATCGCCAACATGATGAACATGGCGGTCGCGGGCACACCGGAGGAACAGAAGGACTACGTCAACGCTTCGCTCTATGAGGCGTTCAACATCCCGGAGCTGTGCGAGAAATCGAGCTGGCTCGGCGGCATCACCGGTGACTCCGGCGACGAATGGGAAAACATGGCAGGCCGTGTCGTACAGTTCACGCGCAACCGCGTGGAAAAGGAGCTCGATACCTGCCCATGGGACATCGTCGGCAGTGAGCTGTGCAACATGACAACCAGTATGTTCACGGCAAACTTTGACCTCGCGTCCTCCAACGGCACGGAAAACGAGGTCGCGCTCAACATGTGTCAGGCCCGAGGCTGCGGCAACAAGCACTGCCGCGTCGTGGCGGAGCGCCGCGACGTGTACGGCCTTCCCAAGCAGGGATGGCTCGACCACATGCAGCAGCCCGTCGACCCCATCCACGACACCCCGCGCGAGCGCATGGTCAAGGAAGGCCAGTGCCTGCGCAACGGTCAGTACACGCAGAACTTCGGCGAGGAAACGTCGCTCGAAAAAGCGTACCACTGGGTCGCGCAGATGGGCTGGGTCTGGTCTATCCAGTTCCCGATGATGGCCATTAAGGATATGGCCCCCGATGAAGATGAATTCCTGCGCGTGTTCCGCATCGTCTTTGCAACAGCAGGCAAGAACCAGTTTATCGATCCGTTCGCCAAAGAGGGTCTGCGCAGCTACCTCGGCGTGCCGCACGAGATGGACGAGAACGACGGCCGGATCCTCGGCGGATATATCCGCTATATGCTCGACGTGCAGCAGGTACCGTATGAGATGGTGCGCTGGACGAAGGACGAAACGTGGATCAAGGTCAAGAGCGAGGACTTCACAGCCCGCTATGAGATGGCGCCGCTCGACGAGCTGGTCGACGCCTACGAGGCGCAGTGGAACGGTGCGGCCAAGACGCTGGTCAGCCCGGAATGGTCCTGCGTCATTGAAGACCGCGACGAGGAAGATATGTATATCAAGGTCATCCGCAAGGAAGACCTGCGGATGCTGTAAGGAGGTGCCGAACGATGTTATTCAGAGAAGATACAGTCGCGCGCGCCGACGCCGAGGCCATCCGCAAGGGTGTAGGCTTCTACCGCTGGACGCATGATCTGGTGGAGATCACCGGCAAGGACGCCTTAGAAGTCCTGCAAAAAATCTATATCAGCGACATTTCCAAGGTCGCCGTCGGGCGCTCGAAATACACCGCCTCGCTGGACGAAACCGGCGAGATCATCGACGACGTGATCGTCATGCACATGGCGGACGGCCTGTATTGGGTCTCCGACCTCTACGGCCCGCGCCTGCTGCCGTGGATCGAGCAGCACAAGGGAGAGGCTGATATTCACGCGAAGATCATCACCTACGACTGGGATATGTACGCCGTGCAGGGCCCGGACAGCCTCAAGGCGATGAACGCCATGCTGGACGCGCCGGTCGACGATCTCAAGCGCTTCGGCATCTGTGAGCGGAAGCTCGGCGATATCCCCGTTTATATCCACCGCTCCGGCTTCACCGGCGAAAACGGCTATGAGATCTACTCCGCATTCGACAAGAGCGCGGAAGTTCACGACCTGGCGCTCAAAGCCGTCGAGTCTGTCGGCGGCCGCGAGCTGCAGACGCTCGAGGTCTACGTCCGCTCTATCCCGATGGAAAAGGGCTTCGCGCTCAAGCAGGATTTCAAGCACCTGAGCCCGTATGAATGCGGCCTTGGCTGGGCGGTCGCCGCCGACAAGGATTTTATCGGCAAGGAAGCGGCGCTGGCACGGAAAGAGCACCCGAAATACCGTATGGTCGGTCTGGAATTCTCCCGCGAATCCACCGAGGATATCTCCATTTGGGAGCGTGTGTACTGGTACGGCGTCGAGGTCGGCCGCTGCGCGCAGACCATCTACGGCTATACGGTCGATAAGAACATCGGCTTTGCCACCGTCCGCGCGGACGTGCCCGACGGCGCGGAGCTGACCGTCGGCTGCAACGATTCGCCCGCTGTTGTCGTAAACAAGGTTTTCTGCTGAGGAGGACATTATGGGAAGATTAGATGGTAAAGTCTGCATCGTGACCGGCGCTTCCGCCGGGATCGGGCGCGCCACGGCGGAGCTGTTTTGCCGCGAGGGCGCGAAGGTCGTGGCGGTCGCCCGCCGCGAGGAGCGGCTCAAGGAGCTGGCGGAGGAATGCAAAGACTTGCCCGGCGAACTTGTCTGGTACGCGGGCGACGTCGGCGACCCGGAAACAGCTGTAGGCATGGTCAAAAAGGCAGTCGAGACGTTTGGAAAGCTGGACGTTGCCGTCAACGACGCCGGTATCATGGACGACAACACCGCCATTGCCGATCTGTCGGATGAAATGCTCCATGAGACGTTCCGCATCAACACCTTTGGCCTCATGTACGGAATGCGTGAGGAATGCCGGCAGTATCTTGCACAGGGTGAAGGCGGCGTGATCGTCAATATCTGCTCTGTCGGCGCAACGCACCAGACCTCCGGCGCAGCCTACTGCGCCAGCAAGGGCGCGGTGCTGGCGGCGACGAAGAACACGGCGTTCATGTACATGGAGGAGGGCATCCGCTGCAACGCGGTCTCTCCCGGCGGCGTCGTGACCGATATCCCACTGGTCATGCCGCCCTCCGACGAGTTCGGCTTCAGCCGGACGAGCAAGCTGCTGGACTTCTCCGGTGAGCTTGCCATGCCGGAGGATCTGGCGGACGCGATTCTGTTTCTGGCCAGCGATCAGTCCCGCTACGTCAACGGCGAAGAGCTGAAATGCGACGGCGGCTGGACCTGCTTCTGAGCATCCAAGCAACATAACAGCACAGGCGGCCCGTACAGAGCCGCCTGTGTCATCTTGAAATCAGGGAGGAACTTACATAAAAAGGCCATAACGGTCGTGACAGGCGGCCATGGCGGCATGGGCAAGGCGATCTGCAAGGAGCTTGGAAAGACTTCTGCGATCGTGCTGGCAGGCCGTAATCCTGCAAAGCTGGAAACGGCAAAAGCGGAGCTGGACGAGCTTGGTGTGGAGAGCGATCTTTGCAAAACTGACATTGCAGATCGCGCACAGGTGCAGGCACTGGCAGACTATGCTGCATCGCTGGGCAGCGTGAAGCAGATCATCCACACCTCCGGTGTGTCGCCGAGCGATACAGGGACGGAAAATATCATCAAAATCAACGCAGTTGGCGCAGTCAATATGGTTGAGGCGTTTTATCCGGTTCTGGCCGGGGACGGCGTGATGATCAATTTTGCCTCTGTCGCTGCCTATACCATGCCGCAGACGGACGAGTGGACGGATGCGTTTGAGGCATGGAATGAGCCGAACTTCTATGACCGGCTGTTATCTCACGCCCATGCATCAGAAGCTCATCGACAATCAACCGGAAACTGCAGAAAATCAGCTGGAGCTGATTCCGGCCGGACGCTGGGGCCATCCCTGTGAAATGGGTGCGCTGACCGCTTTCCTCTGCTCGTCCGGAGCCGGGTATGTCAACGGCGTGGATATCCTCGCCGATGGCGGCCAGAACGCCGGGATCTTTGTTCCACAAATTTAGTCAACTTTTTCGCCAAGTGCTTTCAGAATAGCGAAATAAAAATGGACATGAAATGGGCGGCTCTCCGATCGGGGAAGCCGCCCATTTTGAAGGGATGAATCGTAGAAATCAGTTTGTCAGCTGCGAAATCATTCGATAGCCTGGAGCTCCTTGTCCAGCTCCTCCAGATGGGGCTTCAGAAATGCAGACTGCGGGAAGCTGGCAAGCTTGCGCAGCGTCAGACCGCCGACGAGCTTCATCTGCGGATTTCTGGAAGCATCGGGGCTGTATTTGTCCAGCACCGCTGCCGCCGCCGGGTTCTTCAGGATGTCCTTTACCTTACTGTCGAGAGAAAATGCCATAAGAATAGCCTCCTTTTCTTTGATTCTCTGGTAATATTGTACAGAATCGCGGTCAAAAAGGAAATCCTGCAAACTGCAGGAGAATCTGCAGTGTTATCCGTTCAAATTGTGGGGCGGCTCACGCTTCTTCGGACTCGCAGTTTTTCTGCATGCAAAAGCTCCCCTCAAGGCAGGCCTCAAGGGGAGCTTGATCGTTATTATAGGCTTTTACGCTTTCTGTTCCTGCTCCGCGATCTGCTTGATCAGGAGCTCCTCCGCGTAGCCGCAGGCGCGCTCGACGGAGCCGGCATCGAACGGATTGGCCAGATTGGCGTACCGCAGCGTCTCGAGATAGCTGCGGCTGCCGCCGGTCTTGCAGAGCTTGAGGTAGTCCTGCCATGCGGCGGCCTTATCCTCGGCGTACTTCTTCTTGAACTCCATCGCCCCCATGGTCGTGAGCGTGTAGTTGATGTAATAGAAGGGGTAGAGATAGATGTGCAGCTTGTGGTACCAGTAGCCACCGCGCTCCAGGAAGGGATCGCTCTCATACTTGCGCCACGGCATGTACTTCTCCTCCAGCAGATGCCACTGGTAGGTCCGCTCCTTCGGCGTCAGCTCCGGATGGGCATAGCAGATATGCTGGAACTCGTCCACGGCCACGCCGAAGGGCACGAAGGTCAGCGCCTCCTGCAGGTGGGCGAAGCGGAACTTGTCCGCCTGATCGCCGAAGAACCACTCGGCATAGGGATAGGCAAACTGCTCCATGGACATGGAGTGAATTTCGGCAATGTCGGTCGACTCGCTGTAGTAGTCCGAGATGGGCTGGCTGCGCATGGCCATATAGCCGGCAAAGGCGTGGCCAAGCTCGTGGGTCAGCACCTGCATATCAAAGATCGTGTGGTTGAAGCAGGAGAAGACAAAGGGAGCCTTCAGGCTGGGCAGGCTCGTCATGTAACCGGTGGATGCCTTGCCCGGCTTGTTCTGCAGATCCATCAGCTCATGGTCGATCATGAAATCGATGAACTCGCCCGTCTCCGGGCTGATCTCGTGATACATCTTCTGGGCAGTCTTCACCATGAAGGCATCGTCACCCGCGGGCTCGGCGTTTCCGTCCGGGAAGACCATTTTCTCGTCGTACCACATAACATGGTCGATGCCGAGGCGCTTTGCCTGCGCGTCATAGAGCTTTTGGCACAGCGGCACGAGGAACATGCGCACCTGCTCGCGGAAAGACGCGACCTCCTTTTCGCCGTAATCCGTGCGGCTCTGCTCGAGATAGCCGACGGGGATGTAGTTCTCATAGCCGAGGTTCTTGCCCATCTGGTTGCGGATGCGGATCAGCTCGTCCCAGATCTCCTCCAGACGCGGCTCGTTGTCCTCGTAGAATTTGGCGTAGGCCCTGACGGCAGCGGCGCGCATGGCGCGGTCGGGGTGCTCGAAATACTTCTGCACGCCGTAGAGGTTCAGCGTCTTGCCGTCGAAGGGGATCTCCGCCGTGGCCATGATCTTCTGATACTCGTTGGTCAGGCGGCTCTCCTGCTGGCGCAGCGGGATGTTGGCCTCGCAGAACAGCTTCTTCTGCAGATCCATGGAGACAAAATACTGCTTGCCGAATTCCTTCTCAATGTCCGGGCGGAAAGGGCTGGACGCGATGGCCTCGCTCAGCGCGACCTCCTCGCCGCCGAGGGTCGGCAGCGTGTCGTCAAGATAGGCGACCTCCGTTTCATAGAATTCATCACGGGTGTTCAGCGTATGGCGGATGTTCGCGATGGAATACTGCGTGGACAGCTCGCAGTTTTCGCGGTCCATCTCAAGAAGCAGCGTGCGCAGAGCCTCGTAGCTCTCCGCGTGTTCGATCGCAGCTTTCCAATCCTTGAGCTTTGCGCGGTATGCATCCAGATCGGGGCGCTTATATTCCAGGGTCGAAAATCTGAAATTGTCCATGGCGTTCCGGTTTCTCCTCATATTTTTATAGAATAAAGTGGCTTGTCGTGGTGCGGGTATGGGGACTTGAACCCCAACGCATCTCTGCACAGGAACCTAAATCCTGCATGTCTGCCAATTCCATCATACCCGCGTATCGATCAAATTGAAAACGGAGAATGAGTTCCGCTTCCAACTCATTACAATTCTATCATTCCGGCTGCAAGTTGTCAACGCCTTGTATGCTTTGCACAAGTTTTCCTGTAGGGAAACAATTTTCCCTGCATAATTGCTTGACTTTCGCGAAGTGAAACGGTACAATAAACAGTGGATTTGTTTGTTTGCTCTGTGCATTGGGGTAGCCGGAGGAAGCATTACTTTTTCGTGACACACGCACCCAATTTGAAGAACAGGAGGTGTATTCCGGCAATGGAATGGTATGGTTACGTCCTGCTCGTCGCAGGACTGCTGATTGTAGCATTTATCTTCTTTCTGATCGGCATGCTCTATCGCAAGAAAGTCGCGGAGCGTGAGATCGGAAGCGCAGAAACCGAAGCAACGCGTATCATCAACGAAGCCATCAAGGGCGGCGAGAATAAGAAGCGCGAGATGCTCGTGGAAGCGAAAGAGGAAATTCATAAATCCAGAACCGAATACGAAAAGGAAGTCAAGGAGCGCCGCGCCGACCTGCAGAAGCAGGAGCGCCGCCTCCAGCAGAAGGAAGAGTCTCTCGACAAGAAGCTCGACGCCTTCGAACGCAAGGAAGACGATCTCCGCCGCCGTCAGGCAAATATTGCCGCCACGCAGGACGAGGTCGAAATGATCAAGAAGAGCCAGCTCGAAACGCTGGAAAAGCTCTCCGGCCTGACGCAGGAGGAGGCTAAGAACCACCTGCTGAAGAATCTCGAAAACGAATGCAAGCATGACGCCGCGCTCAAGATCAAGGAGATCGAGACGAACCTCAAGGACAACGCCGATCAGCTCGCCCGCGAGATCATCTCCATCGCCATCCAGCGCTGCGCCGCCGACCACGCCGCCGAAACGACTGTCTCCGTCGTCGCTCTGCCGAACGATGAGATGAAGGGCCGCATCATCGGCCGCGAGGGCCGCAACATCCGCACGCTCGAGGCCATCACCGGCGTCGATCTCATCATCGACGACACGCCGGAGGCCATCACCGTCTCATGCTTCGATCCTGTGCGCCGCGAGGTCGCGCGTCTCGCGCTCGAGAAGCTGATCGCCGACGGCCGCATTCACCCGACCCGTATCGAGGATCTCGTAGAGAAGGCCCGCAAGGAGGTCGACCGCGTCATCAAGCAGGAGGGCGAACGCGCCACGTTTGAGACCGGCATCAACAACCTCCACCCCGAGCTCATCAAGCTGCTCGGCCGCCAGAAGTACCGCACGTCCTATGGTCAGAACGTTCTGAACCACTCCATCGAGGTCGCCCACATCGCCGGTCTGCTCGCAAGCGAGCTCGGCGTGGACGTTGCGCTGGCCAAGCGCGCCGGCCTGCTGCATGACCTCGGCAAGTCTGTCGACCACGAGATGGAAGGCAGCCACGTCCAGCTCGGCGTTGAGCTGGCCCGCAAGTACAACGAATCGCCCGATGTCATCCACGCCATCGAGGCGCACCACAACGACGTCGAGCCGCGCACCGTCATTGCCTGCCTCGTGCAGGCGGCCGATGCCATCTCGGCCGCTCGTCCCGGCGCACGCCGCGAGAACGTGGAGAATTATATCCGCCGTCTGGAAAAGCTCGAGGAACTGACCGGCACTTACCCCGGTGTCGAGAAGTCCTACGCCATTCAGGCCGGGCGCGAGGTCCGTATCATGGTCAAGCCCGAGGATGTCTCCGAGGACAACATGATCATCCTCGCCCGTGAGCTGACGAAGAAGATCGAGTCTGAGCTGGAATATCCCGGCCAGATCAAGGTCAACGTCATCCGCGAGACGAAGGTCGTCGAATACGCCAAATAAGGTCAACCGCCTGCCGGGCACGGATTTTCCGTGCCCGGTGTTTTTATGTCCTGATACAGCCAACCGGCGGACTGCCGCCGTTTTCGGGCTTGGCAATCCGCCGGTGTTCTGCTATAATATTAATATTGGAGAATTGTCAGCCTGCTCAACGGCCGCGCTCCGTGCCATAGAAGAAAAGGGCAACCATGCCCGGCCCGCAGTGGCTGCCGAGCGTCGTACCGACGGTATTGATCACGATTCTCCCGCGCAGCTGCGGGAATTTCTCTTCGATCATGCCTGCCAGCTGTTCGGCGTCCGCAAGATTGTCCGCATGAGAGATATGGCAGGGGCCGTCATAGGCCATGCCGCCCTCGGCATAGCTGACCATTTTCTCCACAAGAACGCGCAAGGCGCGCTGCTTGCCGCGAATTTTCTCCCGCGGGATCAGCTTGCCCTCGCAGTTTGCCTCGATCACGGGGCACAGACGCAGGAGCGTGCCGATCCAGCCCGCCGCAGCGCTGACCCGGCCGCCGCGCACAAAATATGCCAGCTCCGGCGTGAAGAGCCAGTGGTGCACATGGAGCCTGCGCGCTTCGATCCAGGCGGCGGTCTCCTCCATGGTCCGGCCCGCATCGCGCTGACGCGCTGCTTCGAGCATCAGGATAGCAGCGCCGCCCGAGCCGCAGAGCGAGTCGACAACGATGATTTTCCGCTCCGGGAATTCCTCCAGCAGCATGTCCCGCGCGGCGCAGGCGGAATGATAGCAGCCCGACAGGCCGGACGAGAGCGAAACATGCAGGATGTCGCTCCCCTGCTCCAGAAACTGCCGGAAATACAGCTCGAATTCCCCGGTCGTGACCTGCGACGTCCCCGTCGTGGCCCCGGCTGCCATGGCGTCGAAAAACGTCTTCATCGGCAGACTCTGGCCATAGTCGTCAGGATATTCCTTCCCGTCCAGCAGAAAATGGAGCGAAACATAATGCAGATCGAGCGCGGCGTATTGCGCAAGCGTCAGATCCGTCGTGGAATCACAGCTTAACATGTACGGCATGGTGTGGGTCCTCTCTGTGTGTTGATTTTGCAGTTGCATAAAAATCCGCACGGACGGACGTGCTGCCCGTGCGTTGGGATTCCCTGTTTACAGGAATTGCGCCCGGCAGATCAGCATAGCCAGCACCGGGATGACGCAGCCCGCAAGAAGCTGCAGCGCCGTGTGACGCTTGAGCCGGATGCTCGACCAGATGATCGGCGTCAGGAGCACATAGCCGACCAGAAACCACGGATTGATAAAGATCGACAGCGCGGCGATCGGGCCGGAGCAGCCGCAGGTATGGCCGCTGGCCTTGAAATGCAGCAGCGTGCACACGGCAAGCGTTGCGCCGGAGATGAGATACGTTCCGAAAACGACCTTTTCCATCGCTGCGCCTCCGTCCAGAACGGCAGCAAGAAAGCCGATCAGATAGCCGAGCACGGAGAACACCAGTGCCAGATTGCGCTGTGTCTTTCTGCCGCCTCTGCGAAGCGCCGGGATGAGATAGGACACCGGATAGGCCAGCACCGGCAGCAGCGACAGGCACACGATCGCAAGCAGGTAATGTCCCAGCGAAGCAAACGAGCCAGGCACGAGCACATAGAGCAGCGTGCACATCAGTGCGGAAAAAACCGGCGGCGTTGTCAGGATACGGACCGCCTGTGCAAATTTCTGTTTCATGATGAAGCCTCCCCGTGAGTCATTCGCCGGGCCGCCCCGGCTGCTGGACTCATCGTACCATGCCCCGCCCCGTATGTCACGCTACCGGCGTGAGCCGTCCCTCTCCGCAGTCTGGAGAGCGACTCCATCAGCCCGAGAATGAGGTTCTACTGTGAGTAGAGTCCTTGATTTGCAAGGGTTTGCGGGCATTCCCCACCAACAGAAAGGACAAACGCCCATGAATGAATCCGATGAAAAGCTGCGGCAGCTCATCGCCGAAAACATTGCCTATTACCGCAAGCTGAACGGCGACACGCAGGCCGGTCTTGCGGAAAAGCTCAGCTACTCCGATAAGTCCGTCTCCAAGTGGGAGCGCGGCGACGGCACGCCGGACATCTTCATCCTCTCCCATATCGCCTCGCTCTACGGCATCACCGTGCAGGACCTGCTGCGCGAAGAGAAGGTCGCCAAAACGCGCACGCGCCACCTGCTCATCTCGCTGCTGTCCGTCGGCCTTGTCTGGCTCGTGATGACGGTGTTATTCTGCGGCGCGCAGATCTTCTCGATCTGCGACCGGTATGCCTGGCTGCTGTTCATCTACGGCATCCCCATCTCCGGAATCGTGGCGCAGGTTTTCTGCGCGCTCTGGAGCAACCAGCTCTCGCAGATCTTCGCCTGCTCGCTTATCATCTGGGGCGCCGGTCTGAGCCTGCACCTCACGGCGCACGGGAACCGGCTGTTTCTTGTCTACGTCATCTGCGCCGTGCTCGAGGTCCTTCTGATCCTGCTGTACACCCTGCGCGCGCAGACGCGCTGGCGTGAATGGCGCGAAAAGCGCAAGAAAATGCAGAAATCGTCCGACGATTCCGTAGCTTGAGCGCTGAAAATTCCATTTTCTCCCTGTTTTGTCGATATTGCCAATTTTTCTTTCTATAATTTGTTGAATTCTCCATGAATTTTTAGGCGTAACATGCTTGCACTTTTTTGCACAACGTGGTAAACTGGCACCAGAGAGGAGAAGATCTCCTCTGAACATAGTCGGAGCAGCGCGGCGGCCGCCGCAGCGCTGCATGGTTCGCCATTGACCGGTCCCGCTCGTTCGTTCTCCTGTCCCGCACAGAGCGGTGTGCGCAGCCGTCTTTGTGAGCAGGCCTGTCCTGCAGAGGCTATGGGCTGCACTCTGGGATCCCCGCGGCTCAGTCCACGTTCGTTTTCATCTTTTCTTCTTTCTTTCGTTATTTGGTCAGGCAAGAGTTAACCGCGAGTATGGGTATTTTTTTCTTACTATCTTATTCTCCTTTCTAGCATCTCCTAATAATTTGAAGTGAAGTATTGGTATTGTCGAACATCTTGTTTTATCTGTCTCTTCCGCGGGGCTGCTTCTTTTGGAGCAGCCCCCATTTTGTTGAAAAAATCCCTTTGGGCTTTCAGAATTGCAAAACAAAACATTGCAGCATTATTTTGCAATTCTGCCGCGGCGGCGGGAGGCCTGCGATTCACCGAACCCCACCGGCTGCTCCGGCGGGGTTCTCGTTTTCCTTTTCTTTTTTCGGAAAACATGGTACAATACAGAAAAACAGGCGGCTGGGCCATGTTGGCACGGCCGCCGTATCCGAACACACGGAGGAGATCGCAATGGAAGATATGATCCGGCTGCTGGCAGCTGAGTTGGGGCAGAAGCCGCAGCATGTGGGGGCGGTCGTCCGCCTGCTTGACGAGGGGAACACCATCCCCTTCATTGCCCGCTACCGCAAGGAGCAGCACGGCGCAATGGATGACACGACGCTGCGCACACTGGCAGAGCGCCTGCAGTATCTGCGCAATCTGGCCCAGCGCCGTGAGGAGATCCGCCGCTCCATCGCCGCGCAGGAGAAGCTGACGGACGAGCTGGACGCCGCCCTACAGGCCGCAGTAACGCTCTCGGAGCTGGAGGACCTATACCGGCCCTATAAGCCGAAGCGCCGCACGCGCGCAACCATCGCCCGGGAGCGCGGCCTTGCGCCGCTGGCTGAGCAGCTTTTGGGGCAGGCCCGCGATCTGCCCGATCCGCTCACGCTTGCCGCCGGATTCGCAGACCCGGCGCGCGGCGTGGAGACGCCGGAGGACGCGCTGGCCGGTGCGTCCGACATCGTGGCGGAGACCGTCTCCGATGATGCTGCCGTGCGCAAAGCTCTCCGCAGCCTGATGCAGCGTCAGTCCGTTCTGCGCACGCAGGCCGCGAAGGGAAAGGAGGAGGAGACCTCCGTCTATCAGCTCTATTATGACTTCCGCCAGCCGGTGTCCAGGCTGCAGGGCCATCAGATTCTCGCCGTGAACCGCGGTGAACGCGAGGGCTTTCTGAAGGTCACGCTGGAAATGGACCGCGATCAGGCCCTTATCTGCGTGCGCCGCTGCGTGCTCGTACCGGGCGGCGGCGCAGCCGCCTTCCTGCGCGCCGCCTGTGAGGACGCGTATGACCGCCTCATCGCGCCCAGCATGGAGCGCGAGCTGCGCGCCGCGCTCACGGAGTGGGCCAACGAGGGAGCCATCCGCAATTTTGCTCTGAATCTCCGGCCGCTGCTCATGCAGCCGCCCGTGCGCGGCCATGTGACTATGGGCCTCGACCCAGGCTACAGCCACGGCTGCAAGGTCGCCGTCGTTGACCCGACGGGCAAGGTGCTGGACACCGCCGTCGTCTACCCCACGTTCTCCAAAGCAAAACGCGCCGAAGCGATCGAAACGCTCCGGCGGCTCATGGATCGGTATGAGGTGACGCACATCGCCCTCGGCAACGGCACGGCCTCGCGCGAGACGGAGGCCATGGTCTGCGAGCTGCTGCGGCAGAAGCACGGCGCGGCCTATATGATCGTCTCGGAGGCGGGCGCCTCCGTCTATTCCGCCTCGTCGCTGGCGGCGGAGGAATTTCCGCAGTACGACGTCAACCTGCGCAGCGCGGTCTCCATCGCGCGGCGGCTGCAGGACCCGCTGGCCGAGCTGGTCAAGATCGACCCGAAGGCCATCGGCGTCGGTCAGTATCAGCACGACGTGCCGGAAAAGCAGCTCGACGAGGCGCTCTCCGGCGTGGTGGAGGACTGCGTCAACGCCGTCGGCGTCGATCTAAACACGGCCTCCCCCTCCCTGCTGCGGCGCGTGGCCGGTCTGAACGCCACGACGGCAAAAAACATCGTCGCCTATCGCGAGGAGCACGGGGCCTTTACGGCGCGGCGGCAGGTATTGAAGGTGCCGAAGCTCGGCCAGAAGGCCTATGAGCAGGCGGCAGGCTTCCTGCGCGTGCCGGAAAGCCCGCAGGTGCTCGATCACACCGGCGTGCATCCGGAGTCCTATGCCGCGGCAGAGACGCTGCTGGGCCTGTGCGGCTATCGTCTTGCGGACGTCGGCGCGCTGACCGAGCTGCCCGCACGGCTGGAGGCCTACGGCCCTGCGCGCGCCGCAGAGGCCTGCGGCATCGGTCTGCCGACGATGCGCGACATTGTCCGCGAGCTGTGCAAGCCCGGCCGTGACCCGCGCGATGAACTGCCGCAGCCTGCGCTCCGCACGGACGTTCTGGAGCTGAAGGACCTGAAGCCCGGTATGGTGCTCACGGGGACCGTGCGCAATGTCATTGACTTTGGCGTGTTCGTAGACATCGGCGTCCACCAGGACGGCCTTGTTCACATCTCGCAGGTCTGCAACAAATTCATCAAGCACCCGTCCGAGGCCGTGTCCGTCGGCGATGTCGTGCGTGTTGCCGTGCTGGAGGTCGATGAGAAGCGCAAGCGCATCAGTCTGACCATGCGCGGCGTGCCGGGGGACGGCGAAGCCGGCCCGGACTGTCAGAAAACTGCCCGGTAATAAGTTTCGGAGGGAAGGAAAGTGTGAAAGACTAACTATTAAAAGTCAAGCCCGAAATGCGGAGGAGCGGCAAAAATTTAGACGGTTCAAAAGGGGTA
>NZ_JBBMFF010000131.1:0-1152 GCF_040096185.1 Faecousia intestinalis
ATGTTAGCAAGCAAGGGACTAAGTGGGCCTCCCTGGGGAGAGCCTTCTTCTGTTTTCACCAGCAGTCCGTTTTCCATCACTCCCGCTTTCAGGTATCTCTTAATGAGTTCAATGACCCGTTTGTCATGGATGTTCTTCCGCAGAAGGTTCATGAGCAATTCATGGTTCAGGGTATCGAAGTATTTGGACAAATCCACAAGTACCGCTTGTGTATAGCCCTGCTCCGCATATTCCTTCACCTTTTGAATCGCCATCTGCGCACTCCTGCCCGGACGATAGCCGTAGCTTAAATCCGAGAACAACGGTTCGTAGATTGGGGTTAGCTGCTGTGCGATTGCCTGCTGGATGATGCGGTCTACGACCGTTGGGATTCCCAACTTTCGTACCCCGCCATCCGGCTTAGGGATTTCCTTCCGGCGCACCGGCTGGGGCTTGTACTTCCCTTGCCGAATTGTTTCCAGAAGTTCTTCCCGGTGTTCTCTCAGCCAAGGCAGCGCATCCTCGACGGTCATTCCGTCGATTCCCGGCGCTCCTTTGTTGGCTTTGACCCGCTTGTAGGCTCTGTTCAGGTTTTCCCTACTTAGAATCCTTTCAAGCAAGTCTGCACCGCCCTGTTCCTTTCCTTCCTGACTGCCAACACTCTGCGCTCCCGCATACCCTTTGTGTTCCGCACTATCTCTTTGTGGGCAGCTCAGGCTTCCCTGATATTCTGCGTTCTTCATGTTGACCTCCTTCCGAAATCTACTAAGGACTAACGATTGTTCAGCCCTTTCCGGATTTTTTTCCGGTACTATGGCCTCTGCTGACTTCTTGCCGTTCGTTGTTACTGCGCATTTTTTTTTGCGTCGGCAAGACCTCCCCGGGTACTCACACATTCTTTCCCTCTTTACCTGCCGCATTTACCGAAAGCGATTCCGTGTAGCTACTGGGCTTTGTTTTGTTATGCAAACTTACCCTCGCTGACGGCCTTATATGCGATTTCTGTTCGTCAGGCCAGAGTTTTGCCCATTGGGAGACCTTTCAACTCCCAAAATCCGGCTTTCTTCAGATTCCACCTCACGATGGACACCCTTGCCTTTGGCTAGCCCTTCCCGCTACCGGGCGGACTCGGGACTTTCACCCTATAGAACGTGCGCTCACCGGGCGCACATA
>NZ_JBBMFF010000132.1:0-819 GCF_040096185.1 Faecousia intestinalis
ATGGAAAACGGACTGCTGGTGAAAACAGAAGAAGGCTCTCCCCAGGGAGGCCCACTTAGTCCCTTGCTTGCTAACATCTACCTGAACGAATACGACTGGGAGATGGCAAGGCGGGGCGTCCCTGTCATTCGGTATGCGGATGACATTGTGGTACTCGCCAAAAGCAAACGGGCAGCAGAGAGGCTTCTGGAAACCACCCGGCGGTATCTTGAGGGGAAACTAAAACTCAAGATGAATGTGGGGAAAAGTAAAGTGGTCAGCGTGTTTGCAATCCGAAATTTTAAGTTTCTGGGCTTTGCGTTAGGGAAGGGCAAGAACGGCATTTACATTCGAGCGCACACAAAGTCCTTGAAGAAAGCCAAGGCCAAGCTAAAAGAGCTGACTTCCCGCAGTCAGGGCAGAAATGTCCGGGTCGTGATGCAGAAGGTAAAGGTCTACATCCGGGGCTGGCTGGGCTACTTCGGAATTGCGAGTATGAAGACAACCATGCGAGAATGGGACAAGTGGCTGCGCCGCCGGTATAGAAGCTACATCTGGAAACAATGGAAGAAACCCAAGACAAGAGCAAAGAGCCTTATGCAATTGGGGATACCAGAGTGGCAGGCAAGGGCGGTAAGCAATTGCCGGAAAGCCTACTGGCACATGGCGAAGAACGGTCATGTACAAAGGGCAATCTCGAAAGAAAGACTCGCACGGGCAGGATACTACAGTATCCTAGACCGGTACGAGTCTGTGCACTTATGCGATTGAACCGCCGTGTACCGAACGGTACGCACGGTGGTGTGAGAGGACGGGACTAAACGTCCCTCCTACTCGGTT
>NZ_JBBMFF010000133.1:0-519 GCF_040096185.1 Faecousia intestinalis
GCCGTCCACAACCCCGCACATATTGCTACGTACGGTTTGGCCTCTTCCGATTTCGCTCGCCACTACTTTCGGAATCTCGGTTGATTACTTTTCCTCGCCCTACTTAGATGTTTCAGTTCAGGCGGTTCCCCACGCATGGCTATTTGATTCACCATGCGTTACCTGAGGTTTGCTCAGGTGGGTTTCCCCATTCGGACATCTCCGGATCAATGCTTATTTGCAGCTCCCCGAAGCTTTTCGCAGCTTATCACGTCCTTCATCGGCTCCTGATGCCAAGGCATTCCCCTTGCGCTCTTGTTCGCTTGACCAACCGCATTCCCTCTCGGGAACGCTTACAAGCTAGTGTAGAATTTCCAGTTTCTGGTTTCTCACTATTTCTTATCAGAATTATGCAGGCTCATAAAGAAGTTTTTCTTTAGCTGAAATTGTAAACAATTACCCTAAATTTTTGTTTCCTTACTGTTGCCTTCTCATAACTTGCTTCTTCATTCACTCTTTGTTCAGTTTTCAAGGTGCATC
>NZ_JBBMFF010000134.1:0-3564 GCF_040096185.1 Faecousia intestinalis
CATTGCGAGGCCCCAAAGGGGCCGTGGCAATCTCGGGGAGGCACATGCAATTCGCACAGACTTCCGATAAAAACGCACAAACCGATTGCGTCTGTAGCGGCGTTCCCTGAGCGCCATTGGCAGTTGCAGGTATCGAGGCAGTGGTTCAGCGGCGCAAGGCAAACAGATTTGTCATTGCGAGGGCGCTTTGCGCCCGTGGCAATCTCGCAGCACCCGGTTAGATAACAGGAAAGCCACGGCAAATACGAAAGCTGTACGGCGGGGCATCGAGAGCGGCCGTCTCGCCTTTATATTAATAAATAACTCTTTACTACCTTTGACGGTCCGAACAGGGGGGTAAACAATGGAAGCCAAAACAACTAACGAGCAAACATCGCACCCCGATAAGCGTCTTCAAAGTCTCTGCAATTACTATCTGAATTGCATCAGCTTGGAAAACTCAAATAATATATCTTTTGACATCAAAAGTAGCCTTCAGCAAGAACACCGCTTCTTCGAGTTAACCCGAATCGACCTTACTGGTTCTGAAGAAAACATTCCCCTGTTGATCCATAGCTTGTCTTATGACAAGCGACTCACATCGTATGTCGGCTATCCAGTTATAGTTTCAAGAAAGTCAGCGACAAATCATTCTGTTTTGACTCCTGTTTTTCTTTTCCCTATCACGATTTCCGGTGGTGCTGTATCCATTTCTGAACTGCCAATCATAAATTTAGAAGCAATCCGGCAATACTCTCAGCGCGATAAAGACAGTCAAATATATGATTTGATCAATTTGGGGAACGATTTGGGTCTCAATGACAATGATTGTAATTTGAGCCCAAGTGAATTAGTTGCCAAACTCCAGCAGGTACGCCAGTGGCAATGGCGTGGACCTTTAGACCCGAATCAATTGACCACTTATCCTCCTATCAGTACGGTTTGTGAAGAAGGCGTTTATAATCGCGCCATCTGCCTTACGATCGCTCAATCATCATATACCGTGGGGTTGGAAAGTGAACTTTCCGCCTTAGCAAATTTGACTGAGGCATCATATCGCGACACCGCTCTATTCGACTGGATACATGATGCCGTGGCTGATGCCGCTTCTTCCGGGGCAAAAACCAATTTTCCATTGCTGGAAGTTTTTCCCATGAACACAGAACAGGAAGCTGCTATTCGTCACGCGTTAACGCAAAAGCTTACAATCGTCACCGGGCCTCCCGGTACGGGAAAATCGCAAGTAGTGGCAAATCTATTGATCAACGCCGCTTGGAATAAAAAAAGTGTTCTCTTTTCCAGCAAGAATAATAAAGCTGTCGACGTTGTGGAAAAACGCGTAAACTCATTGTGCTCTCGCCCTGTCATGCTGCGGCTTGGAAATGATAAATACGCAAATCGTTTAGCAGAATTAGTAACTGATTGTTTATCATACAACGTAGCAGAAGATAGCAAATTAAAATATAAGCAAGATAAGGCAGAATATGAGCACAAACTGGCAGAATACAGTCGATTATTTCAGGAAAAGGCTAGAATCGTTCGTCTGCGTAATAGTGTCGACCATGCTGAGCAAGCCATCTGCACACTGCGTAAAAACTGGGAGAAATGGTTTTGCTCTATCAATTCTGACAGTATTTATGACTGTGATGCAGCATATCAGCAATACAGAAGGTCATATCATGATTTTCAGGCTGCTAAAAACTCCTTTTTCTCAAAACTGTTCTGGTTTATATCCGGAAAACACAGGGAAAGCGACCTGATTCAGACCGCCAACGATCTAAATAATTTATTTGAAAAATATGAGTTGCCTGCAATCACGATAGACACCCGTTCCGACTCGCAAGATTACCATTGCAAAGTATGTGAACAAAGTGAACTGCTGCTCAAAAATTTGCGCAATATCGATAGCTACCTCAAATCTCTGCAGGCTTTATCTACGGCCCCATCGCTGGAGGCTCTGGACTGCGAACTCTCGAAAAGCAAGCAGGGCCTCGCCGGAACAGCAAAAGAACTCTGGAAAAGTTGGCTGTTAACATGTTCTACTGAAGTAGATCGCGAGTGCCGTAAAGACATGTCGAATTTTATAACCGCGATGAAGTTGAGCAACGGCAATTGTGACAATCCTGCCTTACGGAAGCAGTTTACCACTCTACAGGAAAAGATGCAGAAGTATCTTCCTTGTGTCGCCGTCACATCATTATCGGCAAAAAGCCGTATCCCTTTTGAGGCCGGATTATACGATATGGTCATTATCGACGAGGCAAGCCAGTGCGATATCGCTTCCGTTCTCCCGCTCCTATATCGTGCAAAACAAGCTGTTATCTTGGGCGATCAGCAGCAGTTAAGTCACATTTGTTCATTGTCCGCGACACAGGATACTCGTCTGTTGGAGAAATACGGCATCGACCTGCGTTGGTCATACTCAGCGTGCTCGTTGTATTCTGTTGCTGCAAGCATGATTGATTCTACTCAGGCCATATCGCTCAGAGACCATCATCGCAGTCACGGTGACATTATTGGTTATTCGAATACAGAATTCTATAAAGACACGCTGCGCATAGCAACGGCATATGACCGACTGGTATGTCCCAAAAATGTGTCCGCCGGAATCCATTGGGTCGACATCGCTGGTCAATCCAGACGGCCCCAAAATGGCGGTGCTCTCAATTACTCCGAAGTGAAAGCCGTCGTTTCGAATCTGGTTCAGCTTGTATTAGTTGAAGGGTATCGTGGTTCTATCGGCGTTGTCACACCATTCCGAGCACAAGCTGACCAAATTCGAAAAGAAATTGACAAATTTGAAGCACTCCGCCTCGCATTGGTAAATAACAAATTCCTCGTAGATACAGTTCATGCATTTCAGGGTGACGAACGCGATCTCATGCTGTTTTCAACTGTTATTTCGGATGGGATTTCACAATCGTCACTGCGCTTCTTAGCCCAAACGCAGAACCTGTTTAATGTAGCCGTATCCAGAGCGCGTGCCGTTCTGATCGTTATCGGCAACGAAACGTTCTGCTCGCATTGCGGAATTCGGCATATCGAAGACTTTGTATCATATGTAAGAAAACTTTCTCTTAATCGTCTGGTCAATTCACGATCTGATCCGGCGTATCCGCTTACCCGAGCATATCCCGATGTGCCGAATCCGGAACAGGTTTCAGGTTGGGAGAGATATTTTTATAGTATCCTGTTCGATCATGGAATCCATGTCATTCCGCAATACCCGGTTGAAAAGTATAAGCTCGATTTTGCAATTATCGCCGGTTCCAAAAAACTGGATATAGAAATTGACGGAGAAATGTATCATAGAGATTGGAACGATGAACTGTGCTACAGAGATCAGCTGCGTAATCAGCGTCTATTTGAGCTTGGCTGGGATGTTAAGCGTTTCTGGGTGTATCAAATATGTGATGAGTTAGCAAAGTGTATAGAAGAGATCAAGTTGTGGCTCAGGGAAGCGACAACGCCATAATCTCAGTACTATTTCGTAATGGCCTCGTAGTACCCAGCCAGATAGCAGGAAAACCCCGGCAAATTCGCAGGCTGTTGCAAGAGATTGCCACGGCCCCTCCGGGGCCGCGC
>NZ_JBBMFF010000135.1:0-18143 GCF_040096185.1 Faecousia intestinalis
CAATGAGCGCCGCTACAGACGCAATTGGTGCATGCCATTCTAACGGCAGCTGGCAGTGGACGAACGCCCGCCTCCCATACAATGCGCGGCCGGAAGCCTTGTGCCCCGGAATCTGCCCGCGTTCACCTTTGTCGAACCCGCAAAATATCGCTTGCAATTTCCGGGCGCACATTGTATCATAATATCCAAAGAAGTGATTTCCGGAAAGGCACGATCTTCTGCATGGTCAAAAGGAAGTCTGTGATATGGCGTATTCACGGATGACTTGCCTGCAAGTGATCCGCTTTTTTGTCCTTTTGGTAATTCTCGGAAAAGTATCACGGGGAGGTCCCAATGAAAAAGATCCTGACGCTGACGCTCTGCCTCGCCCTGCTGCTGGGCCTGTTCTCCGGCTGCGGCGGGAAGCGGTATGACCCGCTGGCGGGCGTGGAGACGACGGTGTTCACCGACGATGCCGGGCGCGATGTGACGGTCCCGGCCGGCATTACGCGCATCGCAGCCAGCGGCTCGACGGCACAGATGATCCTGATGACGCTCGTGCCGGAGCTGCTCGTCGGCCTTGCCAGCTCGCCCAGCACGGCGCAGCGGCCGTATTTTCCGGAGGAGATGTGGACGCTGCCGACGTTCGGCCAGTTCTACGGCAGCAAGGCCAACCTCAACATGGAGGCACTGATCGACGCCGAGCCGCAGCTCATCGTCGACCTTGGCGATGCCAAGGAGAACGTCCGCAGCGATATGGACGGCATCCAGAAGCAGACCGGCATCCCGACGGTCTTCCTCGAAGCGACGCTCGAAGAAATGCCGCAGGCCTACCGCAAGCTCGGCCGGCTTCTTCACCGGGAGGCCGAGGCTGAGGTGCTGGCGGTCTATCTGGAGCAGACGCTTGCCATGGCGGCGGAGAATTCGGCAAAGCTGCCGCAGGACGCCCGAAAGACCGTGCTGTTCGGCACGGGTGCGACGGGCCTTGCCTGCAACGCCGAGGGCTCGGTACAGGCGGACGTGCTGTCGCTCGTCGGAGCCGTGAACGCCATCCATTCCGAGGAGATCAGCAACCGAAACGGCGGCACGACCGTGAACCTCGAGGAGGTCTACGCCTGCGATCCGGATGTGATCCTTCTGGCGGCGGGCGGGCCGTATGACACGCTGGCGGAGAGCGAATGGTCCGGCCTGACGGCCGTGAAAAACGGGACATATTATGAAATTCCAAACCTGCCGTATGACTGGATGTCCTCCCCGCCGTCCATCAACCGCGTGCTGGGCATCTACTGGCTGGGAAATCTGCTGTACCCAGAGCTTTATGACTATGACATGGTCGAAAAGGCGCAGGAGTTCTATCGCCTGTTCTGGCACTACGAACTTTCTGCGGAGGAGGCGGAGCAGCTGCTCGCGCGCTCCACGCGCAAGACTAGGAGGGAGGGCCAATGAAGCGAAAGATGTCCTTCCTGGTCGCGGGTCTTTTGTGCCTGTCCCTTTGCCTCGGGGCCGAGGCGGCCGGGACCGTGACGGATACGCTGACGGTCAGGGTCGGCTACTACGGCATGGAGCAGGACCGCTATGTGGAGGTCGCGACCTACCACTGGAGCGAGCTCTATGACGCCCTGCCGCTGCACAACGAGGCCTATTCCTTCTTCCGCAGCACGGACGACGGGACCTACAACACGGTCATCGACTCGGCCTATGGCTTTTATCTTGCGGACCTGCTGGACTACGCCGGGATCTACAGCGGCGATATTGCGGTCGTCGCGTTCTACACCCGCGACCAGAGCGTCGGCTTTTTTACCTCGTTCACCTATGCCGACCTGTTCGGCACGCAGCGATACTATTATAATGATCTCTCTGCGCACATCAGCCCGGTCTATGACGAAAACGGCACGCTGACCGGCTATGACGGCGACGAGGCATGGAACGACTGCTGGACGGTCCAGCCGATGCTGGCGCTGGAGGACAGCTGGGTGAGCTATGAGATCGGTACGGAGCACACCGCGCCAAACTACTCCTCGCTTGGAACGGGCAACCGCTTCCGCCTGCTGTTTGGCCAGTCCTATCCGCTCGAGTGCCGCACGAACCAGAGTGCAAAATATACGCACACGCTGTTCATCACCCTGCAGGGCGCGCCGAAGATCACGGAGGAGCCGCCGGAGCTGGACGGCACGCTCGGCTCGCATTCGGCGACATTTCAGATTTCCGTCGGCCAGCAGGCTCTGCGCGATGCGCTGGCGCAGTATCTGGACATCGCCTCGTCCGACAGCTCCGTTCTGGAGATCACCGGCATCACCGTCACGCCGGACGCGCAGTATTCCGACCTTGCGACCGTGACGGTGCACTACACCGTGCACGCCGAGGGAGAGGTCGAGCTGTCGTTCGGCTTCGGCGGGACGTCCATCGCCGAAAACCGGCAGGTCACGACAAAGCAGCCCGAGGAAAAGCCGACGGAACCGACGAAGCCGGCGGAGACAACGCCGTCCACGGAGCCGTCCGAGGGACCGGGCGGCGGGCCCTCCGCCCCGACCGGCGGAGCCGAACCGCGGGAGACGACGCCGTCCGTGCCGGGCCCGTCCGAGGCGGGCCCGTCCGAGGCGGCGCCATCCGAACCGGTCGAGCCGACGGCGGCCGTGGACCCGGAGACCATCCGCATGTACGCCCTGCCCGATGCGCTGGCTTTGCAGCTGCAGGGCGGCGGGCAGGCGGAAGCGCCGGGCGCGGCCGATCCCATTCCTGTCACCGTTGTTACGGTGCAGCCGGAGGATGACCGGAAGCTCCTGCTGCTGACGGGCGCGGGCGCCCTTGCGCTTGCCGTACTCGGCGCGCTGTGCGCGCTGCGCTACTATACCAGAGGGAGGAGATCATCATGACTTCTGTATTCCACAAAATTCTGCGCGCCGTCGCCGGTGCGATGGAAATTCCGGACGTCGTATTTCTTGTGCTGGCGCTCGGCTTTGCCGTGTTTTCCGTTGGCTGGCTGATCTGCGAGTATTTTACGGAGCACCGCCACATGCGCGAGGACCTGCCGCGCCTGCTCGACGCGCTGCGGGAGCAGGGGGCCGACACGGCCGCGCTCATCCGGAAAAGTCAACTCAACCGGCGGCAGAAGGCCGCCCTGCTCGAGCTGACGGAGCACCCTGATTTCAGCGGCGGGCTGCGCGAAAGTCTGGCCGCGAACCTGCTCGAGCGGGAGCAGAGCCATTATGACCATATTTTGAAATGCACGGAGCTTGTCAGCAAGCTGGCCCCGATGCTCGGCCTGCTCGGCACGCTCATCCCGCTCGGCCCCGGCATTATCGCACTGGGGCAGGGCGACACGCAGACGCTGTCCACGTCCCTGCTGACGGCGTTCGACACGACGATCGCGGGCCTGTGCGCTGCGGCTGTGTGCCTCGTTGTGACAACGCTCCGCAAGCGCTGGTACGGCGGCTATATGGCCGACCTCGAGACGCTGATGGACTGCGTGTGCGAAGAGGAAGCGGCATGAAGAGAAGAAGACGCCGCGGGGAACGCTTCTCGGAGGAGAGCGTCGACCCGATGAACTACGTTTCGAACCTGTCCGATGCGATGCTCGTCCTCGCCGTCGGCATGATGCTGGCCCTCATCGTCCATTGGAACGTGGACATTTCCACCGGCGGCAGAAGCTCCGAGAACGTCGGCGAGACCGTCGCGGCCGAGGGGCAGGGCGGCCAGAGCGCCATTGACCGCGACGACGCCCTGTCGTTCACGCCGGAGGAGCTGGAGCAAATGGACTCTACCGAGGGCGAGACCGACGAGGGCATGGAAAAGCTCGGCGAGGTCTACTACGACGCCGAGACAGGAAAATACTACATTATAGAAAACGGAAATTAAGCCCATGAAACTGCAGAACCACGCCTATCCCCGCCGCTTTGCCGTGCTGGGGGCCGTCTTTGCGGCGGCACTGTTCGGCTCCGTGCTGCTCGGGCGCTTTTCCGTCACGCCGAAGGAGCTGTTCCGCCTGCTGCTCTCCCGCTTGACCGAGACGGAGCCGGGCTGGCGGGACGGTGCGGAGAACGTTGTGTTCCAGATCCGCCTCCCGCGCGTTGCGGCGGCGGCCCTCATCGGCGCGGCGCTGGCAGTCGCGGGCGTGTCCTATCAGGGCATGTTCCGGAACCCCATGGTCTCGCCGGACATTCTCGGCGCGTCGACCGGGGCGGGCTTCGGCGCGGCGCTGGCCATCCTGCTCGGCGCAGGCTATTTCGGCATTTCGGCGTCGGCCTTCGTGTTCGGCCTTCTGGCAGTTGCGGCGGCCTATGCCGTCAGCTGCATGAGCCGCACGAACCAGACTATTGCCCTCATCTTGGCCGGCATGATGGTCTCGTCGCTCTTTTCGGCGGGCACGTCCTATCTCAAGCTCGTCGCCGACACGCAGCAGCAGCTCCCGGCCATTACCTACTGGCTGATGGGCAGCCTTTCCTCCATCAAGCCGCGGGATGTGCTGTTCCTTGTGATCCCGGTCACGCTCGGGCTCGTGCCGCTGTGGATCCTGAGCTGGCGCATGAACCTGCTGACGCTCGGCGAGGAGGAGGCGCGCTCCATGGGCGTGAATACCCGCCTGCTGCGATTCACCGTCATCCTCTGCGCAACGCTGCTGACGGCGGCGTCCGTTGCGGTCTCCGGCATGATCGGCTGGGTCGGCCTTGTCATCCCGCATTTCTGCCGGATGCTGTTCGGCTATGACTACCGGCGGCTGATCCCGGCTGCGGCCCTGTTCGGGGCCTCGTTCCTGATCGTCGTGGACGACATTGCGCGGCTCGCCACGGCCGGAGAAATTCCGCTCGGCATTCTGACGGCCTTCGTCGGTGCGCCGATCTTCCTCTATCTGATCCTGACGGGAGGTGCGCGGCGTGGAAATTGAGGTCCAGAACCTGACGTTTTCCTACGGAAAGCAGCCCGTCCTGCAGGATGTGAGCTTTTCCGTGCAGAAGGGCACGCTCACGGCGGTGCTCGGCGCGAACGGCGCTGGGAAAAGCACGCTGTTTCGCTGCCTGCTGGGCTTCCTGACGCCGCAGGCGGGGGAGATCCGACTCTCCGGCAGACCGCTTTCCGCCTATTCCCGGCGGGAGACTGCGGAGAAGATCGCCTATATCCCGCAGTCGTCGGAGCCGATCTTCAACTATACCGTGATCGACACCGTGCTCATGGGCACGACCGGCACGATGAATGTCCTGCAGCGCCCCGGCCGGCGGCAGCAGGAGGCAGCCATGCAGGCCCTGCAGCGGCTTGGCATCGAGGCGCTTGCGCAGCGGGGCATCGGCACCATTTCCGGCGGCGAGCGGCAGCTGGCGCTCATCGCCCGCGCGCTCGTGCAGAATGCGGAAATTCTCATCATGGACGAGCCGACGGCCAATCTGGACTTTGGCAATCAGCAGCGCGTGCTGGCGCAGATCCGGGCGCTGACCGCGCGCGGCTACACCGTCCTGCTCTCCACGCACAATCCGGAGCATGCCCTGCACTATGCCCACCGGGTCCTTGCGCTGCAGGGCGGCCATATCGCGGCGGACGGCCCGACGGAAACGGCGCTGACGCCGCAGCTTCTTCAGACGCTTTACGGAATTCAAGCCATCCTTGCGGAGGTGCCGACGGATCGTGGCACGGTCCGCAGCCTGATTGTAACGGAGGACATGGAATGAAACGACTTCTCTGCTGGATCCTTTCCCTTTGCCTGCTGCTGTGCCTCGTGCCCGGCGCAGCTGCCGCGGAGCGGGTGACCGGAACGCTGGAGCGCCGCGCGGGCTATGACCTTGCGTCGGTGCGCTGTGAGTTGGCCGACGGGAGCTACTTCTTTGCTTCGGTCGAGGAGACGGCGGCCGGCTATGCCTATGCCTTTGACCGTCCCGCCGGGACCTACACCGTGAGGCCGGAGTATTTTTCCACCACGGTCTGGGACGGCGCGGTCGATATCTCATGGTATGACGCATCGCAGACGGTGTTTTCCATCGACACGCCTGCAAAGCTCGCGGGCCTTGCGGCCCTCGTCAACGGGCAGGTCGACGCGGGCACGCCGGACTACCGCATCAAGGGCGACCGCAGCGAGCTCGTCTCCACGCGGGTCGACGACTACCTGCTCGTCGGCGCGGGCGGCGACAATCAGTATGGCACGGTCCATGTCGGCGATGCTGCGCACGATTTTTCGGACAAGACCGTCTATCTGACGGCCGACCTCAACATGGGCGGCTCGAGCAACTGGACGCCGATCGGCGGCCTGTATCCGATGGACCGCGCCAACACGGAGCGCGTGATCGCGGCATATTTCAACGGCACGCTCGACGGGCAGGGCCACCGCATCACGAACCTGTTCTGCGACCGCTATGCCGAAAAGGGCTATGCCTATTCGCAGGGCGTCGGCCTCATCGGCCACATGGGCGACCTCTATGACGGCGAGGCCGCACCGGAAACGGCCCCAGCCGTGCGCAATCTCTCCGTCAGCGGCAGCATCTACGGCCGCCGCATGGTCGGCGGCATCGTCGGCCGCACCGGCAGCATCCCCACGGGCATCTATCTGGAGAACTGCGCGAATCACGCCTCCGTCAAAAATACGGACTCCAAGGGTGTCGGCGGCATCGTCGGCGCGGGCTGGAGCGAGGGCGCGATCGTCAACTGCTATAATACCGGCTCTGTCACGACGGTCTATTCCTGCCCGGCGGGCGGCATCTGCGGCAGCAACGGCGGGCTGGACATTTATAACTGCTATAACGCCGGCACGATCGACTCGAGCGGCAGCCAGCGCGGCCGCGCCATCGGCGGCCACAACAACGGCAGCTACACCGTATCGGACTGCTATTATCTCGAGGGCTGCGACGACGATCCGGCCTCGAACGGCTGGTACAGCGGCACGGCGCTCTCGTGCGTCGTCTCCGTCACGGCCATGCCGAAGGCGGATATGCGCTCGCAGGAGCTCGTTGACGCGCTGAACTGCAACGGCGCGGCCTATGCCGCCGTGCAGGGGAGCTATCCCGTTCTGGCGTGGGAGGCTGAGCGCAGCCCGGCGGCCCACACCGTCCGCATCACGCAGCCGGAGGGCGGTACGATCGCCGCCGATGCAGGCGAGACTGTGGCCTTCGGCACGGTGCTCCATCTTTCCAATACGCCGGATATCGGCTGGGCCTTCCGAACCTATACGCTGGACGGCAGGACCCTGACCGGCCCCTATGCGACCGTGACGGCGGACGCGGCCGTCAGCGGCGTGTTCTCCCGCATGACGGCGGGTACACTGTACATCGAAAACGATTCGGCCTTCCCCATCACGGTGAAGAAGGACGGCACGGTGATGGAAAACGGGACCGCGCGGCGCGTGACGGACTATCCCGTGGCGGACGGCGACCCGCTCTATGAGGGCGACGTGCTGACGGCTACGGCCACGCTGGCGGAAGGCGCAGAGCCGGAGGATCTGAGCTATGTCTACAACGGGAAATTCCGCTATTATTTCACCTTCCAGGATGCGGCCCAGACGGAGAAAAGCACGGACACCGGGAAATTCACCGTCACGAGCCGGATCGCGAGCGCCTCACTGCGCCTGCGCGCCACGGCCTACACGACGCACAAGGTCTGGACGCAGCTGGCCGAGACGGACTGGTATACGCCGTCGGCCGACCGCTTCACCCTGACGTCGGCGCGGCAGCTGGCGGGCCTGGCCCAGCTGGTCAAGCAGGGCAATTCCTTCGCGGGCAAGACCGTCCTGCTCGGCGCGGATATCTCGCTGGCAAATGACGACAAGACCTTCAACCGCAGCGTCCGCTGGTTCGACGGCATCGGCAGCACGCAGGCCCCGTTTGCGGGCACGTTTGACGGCAACGGCTACCGCATCACGGAGATGACGGCGGAGTCGACCGGCAGCGGCGCTGCCCTCTTCCTTGCGGCGGACGGCGCGGTGCTCAAAAACATCCGCGTAACCGGAACGGCAAGAGCCAACGGCAGCGCGGCCGGGATCGCGGCGCAGGCGAAGAACACGCAGTTCCTTGGCTGCGTGAATGAAGCGGCCGTGACTTCGACCGGCGAAAAGGCGGGCGGCATCGCCGCACTCCTCGACGGGGCAAGCAGCCTGACGGGCTGCACCAACCTCGGGGCCGTCACGGGCACGGACGGCGTCGGCGGCCTCGCCGGTGTGGTCAACGACAAGGAAAGCACACTGACCGGCTGCGTGAACCGCGGCGCCGTGACCGGAAACGGTGCGGCCACGGGCATCGGCGGCGTGGCCGGACGCATCGGCGGCAGCCTGCTCCGCTGCGCGAATTACGGAGCCGTCACCGGCAGCGGCTGGTATCTGGGCGGCGTGGCCGGTGCGTGCATGACGGAGGGAGCGTCGTCACTCACCGACTGCTACAGCGCCGGCGAGGTGCGCAATGCCCATACCTATGCCTCCTCCGGCACGGGCGGCCTGATCGGCTACGGAAACGATTACCGCGCAGAAAATTGCTTCAGCTACGGCGCGGTCAGCGCGGCGGCCGGAACGGCGGGCGGCCTGATCGGCCGGGACAGCAGCCGTTCGACAAATGTGCGCGAAAATCTCTATTACCGCGCGGATTCCTGCGGTACCGCCGTCGGCGGCAAGGCGGAGGCAT
This sequence comes from Faecousia intestinalis, assembly GCF_040096185.1. Lineage (NCBI taxonomy): Bacteria > Bacillati > Bacillota > Clostridia > Eubacteriales > Oscillospiraceae > Faecousia > Faecousia intestinalis. Next base: position 8,565 of record NZ_JBBMFF010000135.1, read on the forward strand.
CCGGCACGGCGGCGCGCACGGCGGCAGAATTCGCTGCGCTGTCCTTCCTGCGGCAGCTGGACAAAAACGGCTGCTTCATGCTGGAAAACGGAGCCTATCCGGAGCTTCCCGCCTCTGCGCGCTGCGCCCATCTGGAGACGGAGCTGCGCGACGCCCGCGCGGCCACCTGCACGGAGGCGGGTTACACCGGCGACACGGTCTGTAAGGCCTGCGGCACGGAGATCACGCACGGCGAGGCCGTCCCGGCTGCGGGACATCAGTACCGCAACGGCGCGTGCACAGTGTGCGGCGCGAAGGACCCGCGCTGGTCCGGAACGGAACGGCCGTGGAACGACCCGTTCCGCGACGTCCGCACGAGCGACTGGTTCTATTCCGGTGTGAAATTCGCCTATCAGCACGGTCTGTTCCAGGGTACGTCTGCCGATACGTTCAGCCCGGACGAGCCGATGACGCGCGCCATGCTCGTTACGGTGCTCTGGCGCATGGACGGTAAGCCCGCCGCGGCGGGCGGCAGTAGTTTTACGGATGTGCCGCGCGGCCAGTGGTATACGGAGGCCGTCGCGTGGGCGGCCGAAAACGGCGTCGTCAACGGCGTCGGCGGCGGGAAATTCGAGCCGGACGGCAATGTCACGCGTGAGCAGATCGCCACGATCCTGTATCGCTATGCAGGCCTGCGCGGCGTTCCGACCGGCGGGCGCGCGGACCTCGGCAGCTTCCCGGACGGCGGAGCCGTCAGCGGCTGGGCCTATGACGCCCTGTCCTGGGCCAACGCGGCGGGACTGATCGCCGGAACGCGCGAGGGCGGGGTGGACTACCTTGCGCCGCAGCAGAACGCCACGCGCGCGCAGGTCGCCGTCATCCTGATGCGCTACCTCGGCGCGGCATAAGCAGAAAAACGCCGGGCGGTGGACCGAAAAAGTCCGCCGCCCGGCTGATTTGCAGAGATAGACAAAAAAAGTCCCGCTGACTGCTGCCAGCGGGATTTATATGGTGGACATATTCCGGTTAAATCCGAACTCAGGGCAGCTTCAACCTCCTGCAAGGTCAGCGTCTGACTGCCGTCTTTATAATTGTAGGTGAGGATCAGCTTGTCATCATAGACATAGACCGAATTTACAAAGGTGTCAATGATTTCTCGCCGATACTCCGGATCGCTGATGTTGCCGTCCCTGTACCGGCTGATCCAGTCTACGATCTCCTCCTTGCTGAATTTGCGGCGTTCCAGTTGCAGCTGAGCAATGCTGCCCCGCAGGGATTCCCGCTGAGATTCCAAATCCTCCAGACACTCTTTGGTCGTATCCGTGATGATTCCCTGTCGAATTGCCTTCATCACATTTCGAATTTCTGCCTCACATTGCTGAAGCTGCTGCTTCAGCACCGGGGTAACGGTGTCCTCTTGCTCCTGCATGACAACGATGGCGTTTGCGATGCGGTCAATGGCCGTGTCAGTCAGCACCTGAGAAACGGTCAGTTTTACGACAACATCCTCAATCCACTGCTTTCTGACAGCTTTCTTCTTGCAGCCCAACTTTCGTTTTGCTCCGCCGCATTTGTAATACTGATAAACGACACCTTTATGACCTCTGCCACTTTCTCCGGCCATCAGCCGCCCGCAATCGCCGCAGAACAGCTTCGTGGTAAGCAAATATTCTTCATTTGCCTTTGCCCGTGCGGGTGCTCTTTTGTTTGCTGTCATACGCATCTGTACCCTTTCAAATAAGTCTTTTTCAATGATCGCCGGGATTCCACCCGGTGTGACAACGCTTCCGTATTTATACTCCCCGATATACTTACGGTTTTTAAGAAGATTGCTGAGGACGCTGACCGTATACGCATTACCTCGTTTGGAACGAATCCCCCGTTCCTCCATTTCTGCTTGGAGAACGGTTAACCGTTCTCCGGCGGCATACCGAGAAAACAATTCCCGGACATACGGTGCTGTTTCCGGGTCAATGTCCAATTTCCCGGTGGTCTTATTTACATAGTAGCCAAGGGGAACATTGCCACCGTTATTCATACACTTGATTGCATTCTCCTGCTGCCCCCGGCGGATCTTTTGCGCAAGCTCGGCGGAGTAATATTCGGCGTATCCTTCCAGCATGGATTCCAGAATGATGCCTTCCGGCCCGTCGGAGATGTTTTCCTTGATGGAGATTACCCGAACGCCGTTCTTTTTCAAGATATGCTTGTAGTGGGCACTGTCATAACGGTCACGGGAAAAACGGTCCAGCTTCCAGACCAGAACGGCATCAAATAAGCCCTTGGCACTGTCTGCAATCATGCGCTGAAAGTCGGGCCTGTCCGCCGTTCTGGCAGACAGTGCCCGGTCGACGTAGGTGCCAAGCAAGGTCAGATGATTCTTTTGGGCGTATTCCGTACATTCCCGAAGCTGCCCCTCAATGGATTCTTCCCGCTGACGATCCGACGAATAGCGGGCATAAATCACTGCATTCATATAACGCCTCCTTTACTTGGTATTTTATTGATTTGCATATATTTCTTCAAATGTGCGAGCGGCTGTGGCCGACGCTCATGGTCATTTTTCGTTCTGTTGTAAGTCTGCCTGCATTTTGGGCAGAAAAAATCTGGCCAGCCGGAGGATGGCGTGCTCCGGAATCTGTGCGCCATAATCCTCTGTGTTCTGAGTAACCGTTTCAACAATTTGCTCTTGCGTGATCTGTTCAGGCATAGGCACACCTCCTTATCGTTCCCGGTCGGTTCGTCGGCGGTAATCCCGCTGGCAGAGCCTTACAATGGCATCCTCGATCTGAGCGGCGGTATAGTTCTGCGGGAAATATTTGCAAATGCGCTCCATCGGGATTTTCAGCCGGGCTTTCTGGTTTGCCTTTTCCTCGGATAGAATGCTTCGGATCATCTCCGTCGCCAGCTTAGAATCGTTAAATGCCTTGCGCATACGGACGGCTTGAGCATAGGACGGTGTGCAGTCGTTGATACCGCACTGTTCAAAAACCTCCCGCTGGCTTTGCTCATCAAGGAAGGAAAGCTCCACGCCGACGGACAGTGCCATTTTGTTCTCGTCCATAAGAGTGAGCAGCTCCGGGATGAGATGGGTCAGACGGATATAGCGGCGCACTGTCTCTCGGCTCTCGTTTAGTGCTTCTCCGACCACATCCCCGGTGCGCAACTTCGACACAACTTGTGGCGAAGTCAAATCCGTTCGCTTGCCCTGATGGGACAGTGCCTCCAACTTCAGCTTGTAAGCAAATGCCTTTTCACTGGGCAGGATATGCTCCCGGTGCAGGTTGCTGTCCACCACGGCAATGGCAGCGGCATCCCGGTCAAGGGCATAAATCAAGGCAGGGACTTCTGAGATCCCTGCCTTAACTGCTGCGTGCAAGCGGCGGTGGCCGCTGATCACTTCGTATTCGTCGGTGCTTCCTATCGGTCGGACGATGAGCGGTGTAAGAATGCCATTCTCCTGAATGCTTTCGATGAGGGCGTTCATCTCCGCATCGTCCCGGACTTGATAGGGGTTGTTTTCAAAGGGGCGCAGTTTGGAAACTGCAAGATTGGTCTGTTTCATCTGGTAGCATTCCTCTCTTTCTTGCGTGTCAGGTTATTATGTTTCATCTCAATCTGCCGCTCGGCCTCCAGCAGTGCCTGCATCTGCGGGATGTGCTGGGCAATGCGCAGGGCGACTTTCCGCTGCTGCCGCAGGGGCGAGATTCGCTTCGTGAGCTCTTTTGCCCGTGCTTTCAGCGCCGATTCTTCCTCCGGCGTTTTGACCCGGCGCAGCCGAAGCCGCAGGGCGTAGCGCTCCTGCTCCAGTTCTGAGATGCTGCCGGTCAGCTGCTCCTGAAACGAGAAAAGCTCCTTTGACGACTCGATTTTCCGGTCGCAAAGGAGCTTGTATTCTTCCAAGGTCGCATCCAGCTTTCGCACCTCCGCCCGCATGGCTGGAGACAACGGGCGGCTCTGCTGCTGTTCGATGTTACTGCCCGTACAGATTTTCAGGAGTGTGATGAAAATCTCAAACAGCAGCGTGACGGTATCTTTTCGTTGCGCCTGCCGCAGCTGATATTCGATGGTCAGCAGCGGCGCTCGCTTCCACTCCGGGTAGGCAACAGCATATAGCTCCGGCTTCCGCTGGTTTTCCAGACAGCGCTCCCGGATGCTCTCCTTGTCGTAGCCGTCTCCCAGACTGTCGAGGCGGACAGCCCGCCGCCAGCTGTCGGCAATCACAGAGGAGTGTGCATAGTGGAAGTCCCGCTCAAAGCGATAGCCCAAACATTTGAGATAATATCCAATCTCGGTATAGGAGCCGCACTTGGCCAGCGCCTCGTCCACATCCTGCCGCAGCATATCCCGATGGGTGCGCTTTCCGGCCTTGTGAACCCAGTATTCTTTTTTCTTGCTCTTGCTGTAAAACTTGCTGTTCTCCAGCACAGACAAGCCGTGTTCCCGGCAGATTTGGTCAGATACTTTCCGCAGTTCCTTGTGGTCGCCGATTTTATTTTGGAATTTGCTGCCGTCCTTAAATGACACGGGGTTTACCACAAAGTGACAGTGAATGTTGTCTGTGTTCAGGTGGACAGTGACGAGCACCTGATACTTATCTCCCCACATTCGCCGTGCGGTGGCTTTGCCGATTTCAAAAGCCTGCTCCGGCGTGACCTCGCCTTCCCGGAAGCTCTGAATGCCGTGGTAGCCGACTACTTTTCCCCGCAGACCGAACCGCCGCTGCACGGCGATCATCTCAGCGTAGGCGTTCTGCGCCGAGCAGTTGATACCCCCCACAAACATCTTGCAGTCGGTCTTATCGTCGTTCTCTGCGTAACGCAGGGCGGCGTATAGATCCTCGTCGAGATATTCCGGGGCGGTGGTCTTGTCGGGATTGTCGGCGTAGTCCAGCGTTGCTTTCAGATTCCGATACACCGGCCAGAAGCCTGTTACAGCCACATCGCATCACCCCTTTCCCGGCAGCAGAAATTCTGCGGCGATTTGCTTCAGCACAGCGTTGATTTCTTCGTCCAGCTCCGGCGAATTTGTCTTGCTTTCAAGCTCGCCCAGCTTTTCAAGGCAAGCAAAAAGAGCGTCAGGCGGAACCGTTCTCGGCTCGTACCCCAACGCTCTTTGCTTGACATATTCTGTTGTTGAAAGCCCGCACTTTCGAGCTTTGGCTTGGATTTTATCCTTTTCTCTTGCCGTGACACGCACAGCTATTCGTATATCTTTCCCCATACGCATCGCTCCTTTCCGGGGGATTGGGGGCGGCAGCCCCCAAAGGGTAAAGCCGCCTTACCGGGCGGCTTCTGATTGGGACTTTGGCACACAAAGTCCCTGCTTGTTATACCGTGAGACACGACTTCTCCGCTTCGTTCTCAGCCCTGCTGCTCTGCCATATCTCCTGAACCCTTGGCATATCAGGCGACGCCGCTTTTGGCGTCGCCCCAATCGCCTGGCAGAAACTGTGACGCCATAACGGGCGTCACAGAAAGCCGTCAAGAAAGTCCAGCATGACGGTGTCATTCTCGATACTGTCAGCGCTTTCTGCCATTGCTGGCAAAGAAGCGGGAACTGTCACCCCTTGCAATGCCTCCGTGATCGTCTGTCGGATGAGCATCTGCAAATCCTCGTATTGCTCTGCGGCATTCAGAATGCGGATGACGTCTTTACTGAGAGATGGTCCATCCCGACTGTGCAGATATTCCCATGCCCGACGTTCCTCCTCATTTTGCAGATTGAACCGGATGGTCAGCCGCTTGATGTTCATGCCGCACCGCCGTTCCTTTTCAGCGTCACCAGAGCCACATGCTCATAGCCCTTGGCAGTAGCGCAAATGTCTTCGTTGATGAAAACCCTGCTGGAATCATACTCCGCGAAATTGCGGATCAGGCAGCCTCCGCCGCCCACCACATACAGCTTCATCAGCTTCGGGTCGTACTCGTGCTCCCGAAGGCGGCGAAAGATTCCGGCGGTGTAAGCTCTGGCGGTATCAAGTGCTGTTTTCAGATACTCGCCGTCCATATCCTCCGCACCTCTTTTGAGAATTTCGGTAATAACCTCATCATCCAGCGTCGCATGGTGGCATTTCATCATCTGTTCCCGGACGAGCAGGGCGCACTGGTGAGTACCGTATTTCTCGGTAAACATCCGCTGGGGATCTGGCTTGCGGTTTACAATCCGAAGAAGATTCATTGTACCGTTTCCAATGTCGCAGAGCATATTCACGCCGCCGAATTCGCTGAGCTTGTCCGCAACGGCAGCAAAGCCCTGCGGGTAGATCTCGGCACCGACAATCTGAATATGATAGCTTGTGTTTCTGAAGGTGAATTCTACCTCTCTGTGCTGAAGCAGGTAGTCCTTAAATTCCGTTTTCTGCTCGCTGACCCAAGTCAGCGGCAGACCGGCAGCGATAAAGACCCTGGCTTCGGTCAGCTGCTCCCGCCGCAGCTCTCGGGCAATGGCCGCAAGAGTCAGCACATAGTACTCCTCGTCGCTGAACTTGTTGGCCGTAAACTCTTTGTGCCCCACGTCAATGGAATAGTAGCGCCCTTCCCATACCAGCAAATCGCCGGTAAAAACAGGTTCTGTGTTGCTTTTCAGCACGCCGGTCGGAAAACAACAGTTTGCGGTTTTCATATTCCCATAGCCGTGGTCGATGCCGATGATTTTGGTGTTGTTCATTGTTTTCATTTTGCATTTCTCCTTTTTATTTTTTTCGGGCAGCAAAAAAGCTGCCGGGGATGACCCCAGCGGCTCAATGACTGCCTTCTATATATTGAATGGGGGAAATGGCGAAAAAAGGCATGGATTCAGCAACACGGCAAAAGTAATGACCGCAACATTGGGAAAAGCCTTGAAAATACGGACCTTTTCTGATATAGTTATATGGAACGAATGTTCTATATACGGTGAGCAGTAAAAATATTTCTTGAAAAAAGTGAAAAAGGATTCTGTCCTGCTTATGGGACAGATTGTTTGATAGAATTCATGAGGAAGGTGAGTGTATGAACGATGGTATGGGCCTTTTAACCGCCGTCTACCGGGATGGGCGGGTGCATATCGGCGGCAAGAGCTATGGGGCGGGAACTTTTGCGGTGCATCTGCTGAACCTGTACTACAAAAATGATACCGCTGCCCGGATTGCCGTATTCCGGCAGCACAACTGGAATGTGCAGGAACAGCTTGCCGCCGGATACCTGAACGAAACGGATTTTCTCAAGGCCGGGGAAGAAATCCTGACAATCCTGAAAACCCTGCCGAAGCTGAAGCCCTTTTCCTCGCTGGACATTGCCGCAGAGAAGCAGCGCGTTTCAGAATTATTTATCCAAGAGAACGCCCCTGCCATACAGGAGTACTTCCGCCGAAGGGCGGCGGCTGCGCAGCAGGATCAGGGAGCAATCAGCTTAGGAATCCTTCCACCGGAATATGATAAGCCCCTTTTCAGAAAGGGCGAAACACTGTGCGCAACAGTCTTGCAAACCCTCTGCTTTTACGATGCCATCCCGGAGGATATGCACAGGGCCTTCACACAGCTCCGGCAATTTGTTTCCCGTCTGGACGAGGCAGAACGCTTCGATGAACAGCACCTGCTGCCCCTTGCGGCGGAGATATTCGGGAAAGCTATCTTCCCGCTGAACACGGAATATATCGCCCTCCCAAAGCGGCGGAACAGCCGGATTCTGGTGACTGCCCGGAGGATGACCTTTGAAAGCTATTACAGCTTTGTACTGACTGACTTCTTTGAGGGACTGCACTACGGGCATTACCCAAGGAAGTGTGAGGTTTGCGGACAGTATTTTCTGATGCAAAGCGCCCGGCGGCAGAAATACTGCTCCTACGGCACAGTACCGGAGCGATACCATGGTGAGAAAATTTCCTGCCGTCGGTACGCCGTCATTCAGGGCAAGGCGGAGCGAGCGAAGGATAATCCCCTCAAGGCTACTTACGAAAAACGCCGCGCCGCCATCCGCTCCGAAAAGAGCCGTGGAACGATAACAGCGGAATTTGCAGCGGCGGCACAGGCCATGGCGAAGCGGCGCTTGGAACAGGCGGAGGAGGACGATGCCTATGCCAAGACAAATTATTATGCGGATTTGGAGCGTGCCAAGCTGTACGCTGACACGGGCAAAAGAATGAAATGACAGGAGGTGCAGCCGGTGACCGAAGAACTGAACGAAACTCGCAGAAAGCAGCAAGCACTTTTGGAGCACCGGATGTACCACCTTGATCCTGTGCCGCCCAAGCTGCCGCCGCAGGAATATATCGAGCTATTTTTTGCCGAAAATGAGGACAAGTATCTGTCGTGGTATCTGCACGACCGGGAGCCGATGCTGAACAAGCTGGCGCAGGATGCCTGCCAGCGTTACGGGCTGCCGGAGCATTTTGCGGACATCAAGCAGGCGGCGGTGTGCGGGATTTTGGCTGCCCTGCAAAAGTACGATCCGTCCATAGGCGTTCCGTTTGCCGCCTTTCAGAAGCAGTATATTTCGGATAGTATCGAGGACTACATCCGCACGGCGCAGAGCGGCGCGGTTATCATGACGGCGGACACCTATCCGGTGTTAAAACGCATTATGGCTATCTACCACCAAGGCGACGATAACGCCACGGACGACAGCATTCGGCGAATTGCCGATGAAGTCGGAATGGATGCCAGGACCGCAAACCGATACATTACAATAGGGACCCTGAACGAGCGGCGGGCGGATTTCTACCCGCAATTCGATGAGGACGGTGAGGAAACGGGTGAGGATGTGACGGTGGACGCCGCCTCTCAGCCAGACAAGCTGTATTTTCGGGCGGTGCTGTATGCCGCCCTGTATGAAGCCTACGACAACCTTACCTACCGAGAGCAGCGCACGGTCGCCAAACATCTGGGCTTCTGCGACAACTGCTGGTCCACAAAGAAGGTGGTTCGGATAAACGGCGAGGTCGAGTACAAGCCTATAAAGCCCATGCCATTTGAAGAAATCTCCCATTCCGCCAGCCGCAAGTCAGATAAAGCGTCCGAGCGGACCTTCTATGCAGCTATGGAGAAAATGAGAAAGCATATTGAAACGGATAATGACTATCGCTACCTGTTTGGATAAAGCGAAACAGCGCCGTACTGCAAGGCTTTTGCCAAGCGGCACGGCGCTGTTGCAATTTAGTTGTATATTCGAATGAGGAGCATCCCAAATCAGCTGCCTGTACATACATTTTGCGATTTCTTCATTAAAAGAATCATTGTTCAGCTTAGGGAACCTCTATGGTAGCGCAAAGTAAATCAGAGGTTCCCTAAATTTTACATTTATTCCGCTGCGAAAGGGAGGTTGTTTTCCCTTGCATAGGCTTCGGCGCAGCTGCCGACGGATGCGTGAATTGACAGTTTCGGGCAGCCCCTGAATGCGTTATCCCCGATAGATGTGACAGAGTCAGGAATCGCAATTCCGGTCAGGCTGCTGCAGTCTTCGAATGCGGATTCCCAGATGGATGTTACGGAGTCAGGAATCGCAATGCTGGTCAGACTTCTGCAGCCGTAGAATGCGTATTCCCAGATGGATGTTACGGAGTCAGGAATCGCAATGCTGGTCAGGCCGCTGCAGCCGGAGAATGCGTATTCCCCGATGGATG
>NZ_JBBMFF010000136.1:0-2835 GCF_040096185.1 Faecousia intestinalis
CCACGGCCCCGTTGGGGCCTCGCAATGACAAATCGGGGGCGTTCACCATTGTAACGGCAACTGGCACGAGTCGTTCGTGCGGCGCCGGGAGGGGACAGCCCGGCCCCTACAATTTTATTTATCCGGCTTCTCCAGTCTCTCCGGCACGGGGGCCTGACACGCCGGCATGGCGCGGCCGTCCGCGATGCTGCGGATGGCGGGCAGCTGCGGGTCCGCCAACTCGTTCTTTCGCCCTTTTCGTTCCATAAAAAATCCCTCCCGCGCTAGTTTGGCGGGAGGGTGCTCTTTTTATGCGGAAAAATCAGGCCAGCAGACGGAACGCACCGTACATCCCGGCGTCGTTGCCGAGCGTAGCCAGCGCGAACTGTGTGTCCTTGCAGGCGTGGAACATGTGCGCGCGGAAATGGCGCTCGACGCCGCGCAGCAGGTAGTCGCCCGCGCGGGACACGCCGCCGCCGAGGATGATGCGCTCCGGGTCGCAGACGCAGCAGGCGTCCGCCAGTGCCTCGCCCAGATAGTCGAACACCTGCTCGAGCGTTTCGGCCGCGAAGGCGTCGCCGCTGCGGGCGGCGTCGAACACGTCCTTGCAGGCAAAGTGCTCCATCGCACGCAGGCAGGACGGCTCAGCCGATTCGGCAAGGCGTTTTTTCGTCACGCGGACGATGCCGTTCGCCGAGGCATACTGCTCGACGCAGCCGCGCTTGCCGCAGGTGCAGGGGGCCTTGTCCGGCGCACTGATCTCGATATGGCCAAGCTCGCCGCCGACGCCGTGCGCGCCCGTGAGCAGGCGGCCGTCCACGATGACACCGCCGCCGATGCCCGTTCCCAGCGTGACGAAGATGGCGGACCGGCAGCCGGAGCCGCCGCCCATCCAGAATTCGCCGAGGGCGGCACAGTTCGCGTCGTTCCCGGCGCGCACGCGCAGGCCCGTCAGGATGCCGAGGGCATCATGCAGGTTGAATACGCCCCAGTTCAGGTTCACGCAGCGGTTGACCATGCCGGAGGCGTCCACCGGGCCCGGCACGCCGATGCCGAGGCCAAGGCAGTCGTCCCGCGAAAGCCCGCGGCGGGCCATGCAGTCCTGCACGCTCCGCGCGATGTCCGGCAGGATGTTCTCGCCGCCGTTTTCCGTGCGCGAGGGAAGCTCCCACTTTTCCAGAAGCTCGCCCGCCTCGCTGAGCAGACCGAGCTTGACCGTCGTTCCGCCGGCGTCGACACCGAATCCGTATTTCATAAACTACCTCACTTGTTATGTGTATTTGCAGAGATAATGTCATGCGTTGTAGGGGAGGGGACAGCCCGGCCCGGCGCTGCATTGGCGCAATAAACAGGCTGTCCCCTCCCCCACAACTTTCCGCGAGATCTGTTGCTCTCATTATACACTGCCGCAGCATTTTTTTCTACTGCTGCGGCAGTTTTTTTCCGACGTGACTTGCGTTTTCGGCCGTTTTGCGATAACATAAGGGGGAGATACTGAACAAAGGAGCATGGTGTCCATGTTAAAAGTTGATCTTTCGAATGTCTGGGGCGACCTGTCCCTGCCTGATCTGCTCGCCACGGAGCAGGAGGTCTTCGCCGCGCACAAGACGCTGGCCGAGGGCCGCGGTCCCGGCAATGATTTTCTCGGCTGGCTGGAGCTGCCCACGTTTGAGGAGACGGAGGAGCTGCAGCGCATCCGCCGCGCCGCAGAGCGCATCCGTGCGGATTCCGACGTGTTCGTCGTCGTCGGCATCGGCGGCTCGTACCTCGGCCCGCGCGCTGCCATTGAGCTGGTCAAGGGCCAGAACCACAACCTGAAGGATTCCGACCCGCAGGTCTTCTTCGCAGGCAATAACCTGTCCACCCGCGCGTGGCAGGAGCTGTGCGAACTGCTCGAGGGAAAGGATTTCTCCATCAACATCATCTCGAAGTCCGGCACCACGACGGAGCCTGCCATCGCCACCCGCGCCCTGCGCTGGATGCTCGAGCGCAAGTACGGCGCCGAGAAGGCCAAGAAGCGCATCTACGTCACGACGGATCCGAAGCACGGCGCGCTGCGCCAGATGGCCACGGAGGAGGGCTACGAGTCCTTCATCATCCCGCCGAATGTCGGCGGCCGCTACAGCGTGCTGACCGCCGTCGGCCTGCTGCCGATGGCCGTTGCGGGCATCGCCCCGATGGATGTTATGCTCGGCGCGGCCCGCGCCCGCAAGGAGCTGGACATCCGCTCGTTTGAAAACCCCGCGTGGCAGTATGCCGCCATCCGCAACCTGCTGTACCGCCGCGGCAAGGCCATCGAGCTGCTGGGCTGCTATGAGCCGAGCTTCCGCTACTTCGCGGGCTGGTGGCAGCAGCTGTTCGGCGAAAGCGAGGGCAAGGACGGCAAGGGCCTGTTCCCCGCGACCGTGGAATTCACGGCCGACCTGCACTCCCTCGGGCAGATGATCCAGCAGGGCCAGCGCAACCTCTTCGAGACCATCGTCCGCTTCGCCCCGCCGCGCAAACGCACGACCATCGAGGTCGACTGGAAGAATCTTGACGGCCTGAACTACCTCGAGGGCAAGACGCTCGACTTTGTCGAGGAGCAGGCCTTCCAGGGCACGCTCAGCGCCCACGTCGACGGCGGCGTGCCGAACATCGTGCTGCAGACCGACGAGGTCGATGCCGATACGCTCGGCGAGCTGTTCTACTTCTTCGAGCTGTCGTGCGGCATCTCCGCCTATATGCTGGGCGTGAACCCGTTCAACCAGCCCGGCGTCGAGTTCTATAAGAAGAACATGTTCCACCTGCTGGGTAAGCCCGGCTATTGATCCGGAACGGGAATCTCCCCCGCACGGGATGCCATTGACATCCCGT
>NZ_JBBMFF010000137.1:0-5810 GCF_040096185.1 Faecousia intestinalis
CCCGTAAAGGGGACGCCGCATCCGTAAGGCGGCAAAGCCGCCAACGGCTGCGCAGTGACCGCCGCTACAGACGCAATTGGTTTGTACGTTTTATCGGCACTTTGTACGAACTGGAAGTGCCTTCCCGAGATTGCCACGGGCGCAAAGCGCCCTCGCAATGACAAATCTGGAGGCCTTATGCATTCCACGCTCCATGATCCATTCTACACTTGCCCACCCCGCTTGACCCGGATCATAAGGATCCAGCACAGGCTGGACAGACGGTTGAGGGCCCTGACGAGATCGGGGCGGGCGAGGGTGCCGTCCGGCCGGGAAAAGGCATGGCAGGCCAGCAGCTCCGTCTGCCGCACGGCGGTGCGCAGGCGGTTGAGCCGCAGCAGGATGGGCGGATCGTCCGGTGCGGGGAGAAAGTGCGGCTGGCCCTCCTCGCGCTCCGGATGGTGGCTGTGCTCGCGCAGACCGTCGTCGTCCAGCCCGAGGAAGCGGACGGCCTGCACCGGCTCGTCCAGCACGTCGGCGCGGATGAGGCTGCGGACGAAGTCCAGCATGGCGCAGAGCGTCTGGCGCAGCGGGCCGTCCGCCGCCTGCGCGCACAGCAGCAGCTCGGCCTCCAGCGTGTCGATGCCGCCGCGGAAGGCGATGCGCGGGTGCGTCTTCGGTACGAGAATATTGCCGCGCAGGTGGGTCATGTGCTCCGGCTTTTCGGCAAATGCTGCGCCGTCCGGCGTGCGGTAGGCGGCGGGGGGCGTTTCGGCATGCGGCACGACCGTCACGCCCTCCTGCCGGAGCCAGTCGCGCGCCGCCGGGGTCAGGCGGCTGCCCTCCGGCAGGTAGAACACGCGCCGCCCGTCCCGCACACGCAGCCCCGCGCGGACGGCCTCCTCGGTATAGAGCATCAGGCCGGGGCCGCGTCGCGGCCGTGGGGCAGGATGCCGTCGACCTCGGTGTGCGGGCGCGGGATGACGTGGACGGAGATGAGCTCGCCGATCTTCTCGGCGGCTGCCGCGCCTGCATCCGTGGCGGCCTTGACCGCGCCGACGTCGCCGCGCACCATGACGGTGACGAGGCCGCCGCCGACCTGCTCCTTGCCGACGAGCTGGACGTTCGCGGCCTTCACCATGGCGTCCGCGGCTTCAATGGCGGCGACAAGGCCGCGCGTTTCGACCATTCCAAGGGCATTCGTGTTGACATTCATTGCTGGTTCCTCCGTTTATCGTAGTTTTTTCAGGATCTCCTCGGTCAGGCGCGCGATGAGCGCGCTGTCCGGCTCGGGCTGATCGGGCGTTTCGGGCTGCGGCTCGGGCTTTTCGCTCCCCCACGCCACGCGGCGGAGGTTGATGAGGTCGAGCGGGCCGATGTTATTGGACGACGAGCTGCCGCCCACCGCGCCGCAGCCGAGCGTGAGCGCAGGGAACAGGGCCGTCTCCGCGCCGATGCCGCCGAGCGACGCGGGCACATTGACGAGAAAGCGCGAAACGGGCACGGTCAGCGCGAAGCGGCGGACGACGGCCTCGTCCTTTGCGTGCAGGACGAACGTGTGGCCCGCACCCTCGCCCGCCAGCACCTCGCAGATGCGGCGGAGGATGGTGTCCTCGTCCTCCTCGACGAAAAATGCCAGAATGGGGCAGAGCTTCTCGCGGGAATAGGGCCGCGCCGGCCCGGCCTCCGTCTCGTTTGCCAGCAGCACGGGCGTGGACTCCGGCACGGTCACGCCCGCCATGCGCGCCACGGCACAGGCCGTCCTGCCGACGACCTTCGGATTGATCGTGCCGTCCGGGCGGAGCAGCAGCCGCGCCACGCGCCCGGCCTCCTCCGTGTTCAGGAAATAGCAGCCCTGCTTCCGGAATTCCTCGCGGACACGGGCCTCGCAGCAGCGCTCGACGATGACGCTCTGCTCCGAGGCGCAGACCGTGCCGTTGTCGAACGTCTTCGAGCGGAGAATGTCCCGCACGGCGCGGGGGATGTCGGCCGAGCGGTGGATATAGGCCGGGCCGTTGCCTGCGCCGACGCCGATGGCGGGCTTGCCGGACGAATAGGCTGCGCGGACCATGGCCCCGCCGCCCGTGGCGAGGATGAGACGCACCTGCGGGGCGTGCAGCAGCTCCTGCACGGCGTCCAGGGACGGCATCGTCAGGCAGGAGATCGCGCCCTTCGGGCACCCGGCGGCCTCGGCGGCCTCCGCCATGAGGCGGGCGGCGTGGAGCGTGCAGCGCACGGCGTGCGGATGGGGCGAGAAGACGATGGGACTGCCCGCCTTCAGGGCGATGAGGGATTTGTAGATCACGGTGGACGTCGGGTTCGTCGAGGGCACGATGCCCGCAATGACGCCGACAGGCACGCCGACGTCCCAGACGCGCCGCTCGTCGTCCCGCCGCAGGATGCCGACGGTGCGCAGGCCCCGGATGGCCCCGAACACGCGGACGGCGGCGAAGCGGTTCTTCTCCGTCTTGTCGCGCTCATTGCCGAAGCCCGTTTCGGCGCAGGCCTCCCGCGCCAGCTCCGCCGCGTGCAGGGCGCCCGCGCGGGACAGCGCCTCCGTGATGCGGTCAAGGCCGCTCTGGTCCAGCTTCTGCAGGCCCTCGAAGGCCAGCTGCGCCTGCTGCGCCAGCAGGCGGACCTCCTGCCGGGCGCGCAGATCGCGGTCAAATTCCATGGTCGTTCCTCCTTGTTCCTTCTGCTTCCAGCGGCCGGGCCGCCGCCTCGCAGACCGCCTCGGCAAAGGCGGTGCAGGCGGCAAGGCAGGCCGAGCGGGTGCCGGTGAGCAGGGCTCCGGCAAAGTTCGTTTCGGTGGGCGGGGCATAAAATTCCGCAAGCTCCACGCCTGCGGCCTTCAGGGCAGCGTCCAGCCCCAGCAGGGCCGGGACGGGCGGCGCGATGAGATAGGCCAGCGGCTGCCCCGCGGGGATGTGGGCCGCGCGGGACAGGTACGTCCCCGTGCGCGCGGCGCAGTGGGCAAGGTAGAAAACGCCGTTTTCCGCCTCGCGGAAGCGCGGCCCGTTCTGCAGGAAGGCCAGCGCGGCGGCAAGGCCGCTGCGGGCATCGGCGGGCGTCGGCCCCGCAAGAATGCCGACGACCTCGCCCGTCAGGGGCGTGGGCGCGTTCCCTGCCCCGGCGTAGAGGCTGCGGCCGTAGACGACGGAGACGTTCGCGGCCTTCGTCGCCTCGTCCAGCGCGAGGTAGGTGACGTCGTCGCAGTCCGTCGCCAGCAGCGCGATCGAATTCTGACCGGGATCGAGCGAAAGTGCGCGGGAAAGGCCGGGGCTGACATTTGCGATCGTGCGGGCGCACAGGACCCGCACGGGGACGGGAGCGCCGGTCATGCGCCGTCCTCCCGCAGGCCGATGCCGGAGGCCTTTTGCGCCAGAATGCGGCCGATGAGCGAGGCGATGTGCGCCCCGGCCTCCACGGCGGACACGCCCTGCCGGTGGATGTTCGACACGACGGTGCGGCAGGACTCCGCAATGCCCGTGTGCGGGCGGTAGGTCAGGTAGGCAGACATGGACTCATTCGTCACAAGGCCGGGCCGCTCGCCGACGAGCAGGCAGATGACCTCACAGTCCGTCAGGTCGCCGATGTGGTCGCCCGCGCCGACGCGGCAGAACTGGATGAACGGGACGGGGCCAAGCTCAATGCCCTGCGCCTGCAGGCCCTGCCGGATGGCGGCGCAGCAGTCCGGGGCGTTGGCCTGCACGGCCGCGGACGACAGACCGTCGCCGACGGCCAGCACGACGCGCTGCCCGGCCAGCAGGTCGCGCAGGACGGCCTGATTTTTTTCGTCAAAGCGGCGGCCGAGGTCCGGGCGGGTCAGATATTCGTCCTTGCTTTTGCACATGGTCTGCACAAAGGGATAGTGATTTTCCTCCCAGAAGCGCTCCGGCACGAGGGAGAAGACGCTGTCCTGCGCGGCGGCGTGGTCGGCGCGGAAGCGCAGCAGCGAGGCCGTGGGGTAGCGCGCGCCGCAGCGGCCGAGGCCGAGGCGGGCGGGGGTCTTTGCCTTGAGGGCGCGGAATTCCGCGCCGTGGGCCGCGTTCGGAACGAGGTACTGCGCCCGCAGGTCGACCGTTGTGAGGTCGGGCAGCACGCCGCCGTCCGGCGGGGTCTCGGTCTCCGCGCCCTTGACGGGCGGCGGGGACGGGGGCGTTTGCGCGGGAGCAAGCTCGCGCAGCATCTGCGCCACGATGGCCTTGAGTTCTTCGCGATCCATGCCGCGCCTCCTTTACAGCAGCGCCGAGCCGTCTCCGGCCCGCGCGGTGAGTTTGCCGTTCTCCACGAAGCCCATGCGCTCGAGCCAGCGCTGGAACGGCGCGATGGCCGTCAGGCCGAACAGCTCGCGCAGGGCGGCCGTCTCGCGGAAGCCGGTCGTCTGGTAGTTCAGCATGACGTCGTCGCCGTGGGGGATGCCCATGAAGTAGTTGCAGCCCGCCGCCGTCAGCAGGACGGCGAGCTTTTCGATGTCGTTCTGGTCGGCCTTCATGTGGTTCGTGTAGCAGGCGTCGCAGCCCATGGGGATGCCGGAGAGCTTGCCCATGAAGTGGTCCTCCAGCCCGGCGCGCAGGACCTGCCGCGCGTCATAGAGGTACTCCGGGCCGATGAAGCCGACGACGGTGTTGACGAGGAAGGGCGAAAAATGCCGCGCGAAGCCGTAGCAGCGGGCCTCCATCGTCACCTGATCCGTGCCGAAATGCGCCTCGGACGACAGCTCCGAGCCCTGCCCCGTCTCGAAATACAGCACGTTCGGCCCCTCGGCCGTGCCCTGCGTCAGCGCCAGCTGCCGCGCCTGCTCGATGGTGGCCGCGTCGAAGCCGAAGGCGGTGTTGCCCTTCTGCGAGCCTGCGATGGACTGGAAAATGAGGTCGGCGGGCGCGCCGGACTCGATGGCGCGCATCTGCGTCGTCACATGGGCCAGCACGCAGATCTGCGTGGGGATGCCGTGGCGGCGGCGCACCTCGTCAAAGCGCGTCAGCACGCGGCGGACGCTCTCGGCCGTGTCGCCCGAGGGGTTCAGGCCGATGACGGCGTCGCCCGCGCCGAAGCTCAGGCCCTCGAGCAGGGAGGCGAGGATGCCGTCGACATCGTCCGTCGGGTGGTTCGGCTGCAGGCGGCACGACAGCGTGCCCGGCAGGCCGATGGTCGTGTTGCAGTGGGCCGTGACCGGAATTTTGCGCGCGGCATAGATGAGATCAAGATCGCTCATGAGCTTGCAGACGGCGGCGACCATCTCGCTCGTGAGGCCGCGCGAGGCGCGGCGGAGGTCGGCCGTCGTCGTGGTCTCGCTCAGGATCCACTCACGCAGGTCCGAGACGGTCCAGTTTTGCATCTCCGCATAGATGCGCTCGTTCAGGTCGTCCTGAATGATGCGCGTGACCTCGTCCTGCTCATAGGGCACGGCGGGGTTCTCGCGCAGGTCGCGCAGCAGCAGCTCCGCCAGCACGGCCTTGGCGGCGACGCGCTCCTGCGCGCTCTCGGCGGCCAGCCCGGCGAGCCGGTCGCCGGATTTCGGCTCGTTTGCCTTGGCAAGCACGTCCTTCACATCGCGGAAGGCATAGGTCTTGCCGAACAGCAGCGTCTTCAGCTTCAAATGGTACCCTTCTTTCAAATTCGTTCAGATTCGATCGGAAATATATAAAAAATGGTATAGATATCGACGGTGCGTTGTAGGGGCGGGGCACGCCCCGCCCGCCTGCGCACCAGCGCAATAAACAAGCCGTCAGTAATACGGTGAATGCCGAAGGTTTGTCATTGCGAGGAGGCCAACGGCCGACGTGGCGCCCTGAGCGCGCAGCGCGAGGAAGTGCCCTTGGGGTGCAATC
>NZ_JBBMFF010000138.1:0-2188 GCF_040096185.1 Faecousia intestinalis
CGGAGCGCTGAGCGCTCCGGCCAATTAACTGTTTGGAAAGCCCTTTGGGCTTTCCAAACAAAGGGACTACAGTCCGCTGCGCGCACGATCGTCCGCCTTTGCCGGACGATCCGCACACTGGCGGACTGCGCAGTATTTTCTCCGACGTACACGCCGCCGGAGAAAATGATCCGATTTGATTCGCCGCCTGCGGGCGGCGAACTCTGCGAGGCTTTTTTGACACACCGTCGGCTGGAGGAATACATACTCCGGCCGTTTTTTCTGTCAGACCCGCGCAGGGACGCCCGCGTGGACGCTGTAGGAAGTCACATTCCGGATGGTCTCGCCGTCGATCTGCAGCGCACAGGGGCGGTCAAAGCGCACCTCGATGTCATGGCCTGTCAGGATCTCGACCATTTCCGTGTGCTTTACATGGCCGCCCTTGAAAATGGACGGGAATACCGCCAATGTCTTGATCTTGCCGCTGCCGTGCATGACGCACACGCTGACCTTGCCCTCAGCATTGCCGCGATGCTGGTCCGGCGTGACCATCATGCCGCCGCCGTAAAAGCGGCCGTTCATCGTCGGCGCGAGCCAGACGCGGCGATAGCGCTTCGTCTTGCCATCGACCGTGACCTCGGCGTTAGCCGGGTGGAAGTGAAACAGCAGGCCCTTGATGGCGATGGCCGTATAATTCACAGGCTTGTCGGACTTGCCGCGCAGAGCGTCGCCGACCTCGCAGCAGTAGCCGTCAATGCCGTAGCCGATGCCGTTGAGGAAGCGCCAGTGCTTTCCGTTCACCGTCACGGTGGGCAGATCGCGCAGATGCTGCGCCACGGGGACCGGGTCCGCGCCCTTCTCGAGGCCAAGGTCATGCAGGAAGTCGTTTCCGCTGCCGGTGGCGAAATAATAGAGCTGCTCCGGGAGGGCCATGCCGTTCGTGTCGTTGAGAAAGCGGTTCAGCGTGCCGTCGCCGCCCGCGATGATAAGGGACGCATCCACCGGGAGCGTGCCGAGCCAGGCCGCATAGTCGCTGATCGTT
Source organism: Faecousia intestinalis (assembly GCF_040096185.1). Classification (NCBI taxonomy): domain Bacteria; kingdom Bacillati; phylum Bacillota; class Clostridia; order Eubacteriales; family Oscillospiraceae; genus Faecousia; species Faecousia intestinalis. Next base: position 1,022 of record NZ_JBBMFF010000138.1, read on the forward strand.
GTCATATCGGTATAGGAAAACGTCTCCTCCGGGAAGCGCGCGTCCAGAGCGCGTGCCTGCTGCGCACCGCTGCCGTTTCCGGCCTGCGGATTAAAAAGCACATATTGCATACCGTTCTCTCTCCTTTTGGCATTTTTTAATTATTATATCGGAGAAATTTTGGCAAATCAACGGTCACTTTCGGCAGAATGTAACAGAAGCGTACGCTTCGGCCTCCAGCAGAAGCGGCTCCGTGCGCGGGCCGAGCGCTGCAGTGAGATAACCGAGCTCGTCCGGAATGGCCTGTCCGTGCATCACATGCCACGCCCCGGCATCGCTGCCGAGGCCGATGCGGCCGCCGTGCGCGGCGACAAAGCGGACTGCCTCCTGCTGCTGGGCGAGCAGGCGTCTCAGCACGGCGTCGGGATAGCGCCCGCTGCCGATCAGGTTTCCGATGGTCGAGAGCGTCGGCACCCACAGCGTGCGCTGCTGCGCCATGCGGAGCAGCACGCTCTCAGAGAGGTAGGCCCCGTGCTCGATGGAGTCCACGCCCGCCTGCAGGGCAGCCATGACGGCGCGGTCGCCGTTCGCATGCGCCATAACGGCAAATCCGGCCGCATGGGCCAGCTCGATCATCCGGCGGATGTCCTGCGGCTCCGGGCCTGGCTCCGTCAGGACGCCGAAGTGGTCAAAATCGATGAGGCCGGAGATCATGAGCTTGATGAAGTCCGCCCGCTTCTCCCCTGCCTCGTCCAGCAGGGCGCGGTATTCGTCCTCCGTGTCGAAGCCGCGGCCGATGAAGGCCCCATAGTGCCCGCGGCGGTAGATGGGAAAGGCTGGACTGCGGTAATCGATGCCGTATTCCCCCGCCAGCTCCCGCGCCCGCAGGCTGACGCCCCAGGCGTCCCCGCCGTCGCGCAGGAGGCAGACCCCGCGCGCCTGATAATCAGACAGCCGCGCGCGGACGAGGCCGTCAAGCGGATGCTCCTTCTGCGCGTCGATGGCGGCGCGATAATACACGCCGTCGAGGATCATATGGATATGCAGATCGCCGAACATGGTTTTCCCTCCCGAAATATCGGTGGGGCTGCCGTTAACAGCAGCCCCACCCGAGCGTGTCGAAAAAGCCTTTTCGACACGCTCTCAAACGAGACCCGTTTCACTGGGCTCTCGTTTGAAAAGGCTGCG
>NZ_JBBMFF010000139.1:0-26014 GCF_040096185.1 Faecousia intestinalis
CGTGTACGTCGGAGAAAATACCGCTCGGCTCGCAAACGTGCGAAGGGCGTGCCCTTCGTGCGCTGCAGCGAGCCGCAACCCCTTTCAAACGAGAGCCCAGTGAAACGGGTCTCGTTTGAGAGCTTGTCAAAAATACTTTTTGACAAGCTCTTGTTATTTCGTTTCCTGCTTGCCGCTTTCGGCGGCGGAGGAGCGGCGGGCGGAGCGTCTGCGCCTGCGGCGGCGTGCGGCAGACGGACGCGCGGCCAGTGTGTCATATTTCTGCGCGGCCTCGCTGTTGCCCTCATAGACAAGACGGCTGGCGCGCTGCGTGCCGCCGGGCTCGTCGCTGATGCGGATGCGGACCAGATAGCGCCCGTGCTCCGGGCACTCGGCCATCGCCATATAGCGGTGGCCCTGCTGCGAGATCCAGCGGCCGTTGCGCATGCTCTTGCCGCATTTCGGACAGTGGTTCTCGCGGCTTGTCATGGCTTCTATGGCGGCCTCACGGGTCGCGTAGCCATGGAAGACAGAACGGCTGATGCAGCCTGCGGGCGGATCGCCGTGGAAGCCGTCCGCATGGCTCTGCAGGGCCTGCTTATATTCTGCAATGCCGCGCGGCAGGTCCAGACGGCTGCAGATGATGGCCGTGTGGTAGGCATCACCGAGCGCGTCGTGCGCCGGGCGCGACGGCTCGATGCCGAGCAGCTCCATGGCGGTCGAGAGGGCCTTCTGAGTGTTGCCGCAGCCGGTCTGCGCATTGAAGATCATCTGCGCATTGTACCACTGCGTGATCCAGTCCGGCTCGCCGTCGTGCAGCAGGATATTGTCCTCCAGCACCGTGATGTCGTCAAAGCCCCACGTCAGGAAGATGCAGGGGCCGCCGATCCAGTCACGGAAGCGCTCGAGCGCCTCGGGGAAGGAAAGACCCTCCTCGCGCAGGCGGGCGTCGCGCAGTCCTGTGAGCTTGGAGACGCGGCTGTTGAGCTTTTTATAGTATTTGGGGCGCACCAACACCTGAAATTCATCGGCGATCTTGCCGGTCTCGAGCAGGCGCACTGCGCCGATCTGAATGATCTCCCCGTGGATCTGCACCGGCAGCACCTTCTGCGCCGCATAGGAGCCGGGCCACGGCTGATTCCACTCCATGTCCAGAACGATATACTGCATGGATATTCCTCCGCCTTCTGATTCACAATCAACTTAAATCATATCATACTTTTCTCAGCACCGCAACAACACTTTTTGCGCTGCGGCATAGAATGGAAAAAAAGAAGAAAGCCAAAGCAGACTGTCAGAAAACCTGCCCGGACGAACGTTTCGGAGGAGCGGCAAAATTGCAAAATCAAACTACAAAATTTTGCTTTGAAATTTTTTGGCGGAAAAGTCTGAGAGGTTTTTGACAAGAGGAAAAGGAGAACTGTTTATGCCGTTTTTATTTCTGAGTCCCTCCACACAGGCGGGCAATCCCTATGTGACGGAGGGAAATGAGCGCCTGTGGATGAACCGCATCGCCGACCGGATGGAGCCGTATCTGCGCGCCTCCGGCATCAACGTCACCCGCAACGACCCGGAAGGGACGGTCGGCACGTCTATCCGCGCCTCGAACGCCGGAAACTATGATTTCCATCTTGCCCTGCACAGCAACGCCGCGCCGCCGCAGTCGGCCGGGACCGTGCGCGGCATCGACCTCTATTATTATCCCGGCAGCACGGACGGCCTGCGGATGGCTAATATCCTGGCGGATAATCTGCGCGAGATCTATCCGCTGCCGCAGAGAGTGCGGCCGCTGGCCTCGACGTCCATCACGGAGATCCGCCGCGTGCGTGCCCCGTCCGTGCTGGCGGAGCTGGGCTATCATGACAACCGCGCCGATGCCGAATGGATCGAAAATAACCTCGAGGCCATTGCGCGCAGTCTGGCCCTGTCCGTGACGGAGTATTTCGGCGTGCCGTTCCTTTCGCCGCGGCCGGAGCGGGAGGGCGTCGTGTCCGTGAACAGTGGGAATCTTCTGCTGCGCGGCGCTCCGGCCACGACTGCCCGCATTCTCGCGCGCATGCCGAACGGTGCGCCGGTGCGTATCCTCAATTCCTATGACGACTGGTCCGTCGTGGATTATGACGGCCTGCTCGGCTGGGCGAAAAGCGAGTATCTGCGGCCGCTTCCGTGACATTGCGACAAAAAGCCCGCCGTGCCCAAAAATAAGACAGCTTTTCCGCTGTGCCTGAAATTGCGGCACGGCGGAATTTCTGTCTATTGTGCGGAAAAGACGGGCATCTTATAATAAGGCTACAAATTCGATAGAAACTACGGAGGAACTGAGCATGTATTATTCCAGTGGTAATTATGAAGCGTTTGCCCGCCCGCAAAAGCCGCAGGGCGTTGACGAAAAATCCGCATATCTCATCGGCTCCGGCCTTGCCGCTCTGGCGGCTGCCTGCTATCTTGTCCGAGATGGTCAGATGGCCGGTGAGCGGATCCATATTCTGGAGAAGGACCCGATCCCCGGTGGCGCGTGCGACGGCTATCAGTATACCGACATCGGCTATGTCATGCGCGGCGGCCGCGAGATGGACAACCATTTCGAGTGCATGTGGGACCTGTTCCGCTCCATCCCGTCCATTGAGACGGAGGGCGTGAGCGTGCTGGATGAGTATTACTGGCTCAACAAGGCCGATCCGAACTACTCGCTCTGCCGCGCCACGGAGAAGCAGGGCCAGGATGCCCATACCGACAAGAAGTTCGGCCTGTCCGACAAGGCCGCAATGGAGATCATGAAGCTGTTCTTCACGCCGGATGAGGAGCTCTACAACAAGCGCATCGACGAGATATTCGACCACGAGGTGCTCGATTCGAACTTCTGGCTCTACTGGCGCACGATGTTCGCCTTTGAAAACTGGCACTCCGCGCTGGAGATGAAGCTGTATCTTAAGCGCTTCATCCATCATGTCGGCGGCCTGCCCGATTTTACGGCTCTGCGCTTCACGCGCTACAATCAGTACGAGTCCATGATCCTGCCGATGGTGCATTATCTGCAGGAGCACGGTGTGGACTTCCAATACAACACGAAGGTCGTCAATGTGGAGTTTGACATCCGGAACGGCCGCAAGGCGGCACGCCGCATCGTTCTGCAGCGCGAGGGCAGGGAGGATGCCATCGACCTGACGGACAATGACCTTGTTTTCATCACGAACGGCGGCTGCGTCGAGAACTCCGCTTACGGCAGCCAGAATGAGCCCGCGGCCTTCAACAAGACCATCCGCGAGGGCGGCGGCTGGGATATGTGGCGCAAGATCGCAGCGCAGGATCCGTCGTTTGGCCATCCGGATAAGTTCTGCAGCGATCCGGAGCAGTCGAACTGGATGAGCGCGACCGTTACGACGCTCGACCGCAGGATCGTGCCGTATATTGAAAAGATCTGCAAGCGCGACCCGTTCTCCGGCAAGGTCGTTACGGGCGGCATCGTCACGGCCCGCGATTCCGGCTGGCTTCTCAGCTGGACGATCAATCGCCAGCCGCAGTTCCGCAATCAGCCGAAGGACCAGCTCGTCATCTGGGTCTACGGGCTGTTCTCGGACAAGCCGGGCGACTTCGTTAAGAAGACCATGCGCGAATGCACCGGCAAGGAGATCTGCATGGAGTGGCTGTATCACCTTGGCGTGCCGGTCGCTGAGATCGCGGATCTCGCAGAGCATAGCGCAAAGACCGTCCCTGTTATGATGCCGTATATCACCGCGTTTTTCATGCCGCGTGAAAAGGGCGACCGCCCGAACGTCGTTCCGGACGGAGCCGTGAACTTCGCCTTCCTCGGTCAGTTTGCCGAGACGGCCCGCGATACGATCTTCACGACGGAGTATTCCATCCGCACCGGTATGGAGGCCGTCTACAGTCTGCTCGACATCGACCGCGGTGTGCCGGAGGTCTGGGGCAGCACCTATGACGTGCGCGACCTCGTGAACGCCAGTGTTGCCCTGCGCGACGGCCGCAAGATCACGGACATGGACCTTGGCGTAGTCGAAAAGCTGGCTCTGAAGGAGCTGCTGAAGAAGGTCCGCGGCACGGATGTTGAGAAGCTGCTCGTCGAGCACGGCGCGATCTGAGCCGGAATACAATAATATATAGGAAGCAATTCAGCGCCGCCCGGCCTTCCGGGCGGCGCTTTTATGTGAAAAACAAAGAAAATTCGCAAATGCCCCCTGACATTTTTGCGCAAAATGTGGTATGATATCCATAGAATGGCAGAAAACAGGAAGGAGTGAGCGAAATGCTGGAGCCTGGTCAGACCATACTGTACGGAACGGAGGGGATCTGCACGATCGAGGCGATCGAAACGCTGCGGATCGGGGGAAAGCGCAGCAAATACTACGTTCTGCGCCCGGTGTATCGCACGCGCGCGACGATCTATGTCCCGACGGACAACGAGCTGCTGTGCAGCCGGATGCGGCCCGTTCTGTCCGAGCCGGAGATCGAGAGCCTGCTTCAGTCCGCAGCGGGCGAAAGCATCTCCTGGATCGATGACCCGAACGAGCGCAAGCAGGTGTTTGCCCAGATCCTGTCCGGCGGTGACCGCAGGCGGGTCCTGCACCTGATCCGGATGCTCTATGTACGCCGCCGCGAGCTGCAGAAAAACGGCAAGCATCTGCGCATTGCCGACGAGCAGACCCTGCGCGACGCGGAAAAGCTCCTGAACGACGAGTTTGCCCATGTTCTGCACATCCCGCAGCAGGACGTCCCGGATTACATCCGCAGCCGGATGGAGCGGGAGGCCTGAGGCGGCGCGACCCACAACGAATCAACAGGAGGAATCATCATGGAAAAAGTCTACACGGAAAAGGCACCTGCGGCCATCGGCCCGTATTCTCAGGCAATGAAGGCAGGCGGCCTGCTGTTCACGTCCGGCCAGATCCCCATTGATCCCGCGACGGGCGCCGTGGCGGGGGAGGACATTACGGCGCAGACCGAGCAGGTCATGCAGAATCTCGGCGCAGTTCTCGAGGCGGCCGGAACGTCGTTCCAGCGGACGGTCAAGACGCTCTGCTTCCTGCAGACGATGGACGACTTCGCTGCGTTCAACGAGGTCTATGCCCGCTATTTCACGGAGAAGCCCGCACGCAGCTGCGTCGCCGTGCGCACGCTCCCGAAGGGCGTCCTCGTCGAGGTCGAGGCGATCGCGGAGCTGTAAGACACGGCTAAGAGAGGGGACAGATCATGTATTGCAGATCATGCGGCTGTAAATTGGAGCCGGAAGCACGTTTCTGCCGCAGCTGTGGGGCGCCGGCCCCGGAGCCGCAACCGGTTCAGCCGGTTGTGCAGATTCTGACACCAGACCAGCCGGCCGAACAGATGGCACGGAAACCTTCCGGCGGATGGGGAAAATTCTTCTTCGGTCTGCTTGCCGGTGTGTTGTGCTGTGCGATCGCAGCCGGCGTATTTGCGCTGTGCCGGAAGGGCGGCGCGGAGACCAAATTGGAGGGCAGCGGCTTCGACTCTCCGGAGGCGGCTATGCAGGCCTATCTCGACGGGCTGCTCAACGGAGATGCAGAGAAAGCGATCTCCAGCTTTGCCATTGAGACCTTTACTGCGCATTTCGATTGGAAGACCTATGCCGAGCGACGCAGTATGTATCTGCCGAATTCCTACAGCCCGGACTGGTTCGGTGCGGAGCAGGTGAATCTCGCCGTTCGTTTCCGTGATGCAGCGGGAGCGCTCTATACGCAGTATCGCCTGATCGCTTTGGCGGACACCCCCCTATGACATGCAGGATGGAATTGACGCTGTGCACTTCGATTCAGCGAATGATCTGGAAAACTTCACCCGCGAGTTTGCGGACGATGACATCCGGTCAAACATGCACGTCGAGGAAATTATGTGCGCCGAGGAGTATCCGGATGCGGATTTCCAGGAACGTTACGCGAGCGAGGCAAATACCAAAAACCGCGAGGGACTTCGGAAAGAGTGCGGCGCGGATGAGCTGTGCACGGTGTTTGCGTCCGTAAGCTTCGACGGGGAACAGTATTGGTTCGCCATGGAGACGGCCTGCTATGACGGCGTCTGGTATAACCTCTCTCTGAACGGGAATGGCGGTGCACTGCTTGGATTTCCGGCATACGGTATCGGCATCGTCGAGTAGATCAACAGAAATCGGGGCGGCTGCAGGTCTCTGCAGCCGCTTTTTATGTCCTCTTGCAGGGAAATCTTGAAAATCTCCGTTTTTCACAAAAAAATCTGAAAAAATTATGAAAAAAAACCGAAAAAAGGCTTGACATTCACGGCTGCGTGGATTACTATATAGGGGCGCGCGTTGAGGGATGCTCTGCGCACGCACTGCGATGATGCGGGAGATTGCGCCGATGGCGGTAACTTCCGCGGAGTATGTCCGGTCATCGGGCGGCTGAGGCACTTTGTGTGCGTGGCGTATATCGCCGCACATGAGGCACGGCCGGCGAACGTCGGCCTTTTTTCATGGCTGCGGAGTGATACGCACGGTTAAGCGTACAGCAAAAGCGCTTCGACCGTACCCAGCAAACCAGAGAACTGAGTACGTTTCAAGGAGGAAACAACAACATGGCAAACGAAATGATCAGAATTCGCCTGAAGGCCTATGATCATCAGCTCATCGACTCCACTGCGGAGAAGATCGTCGAGTCGGCAAAGCGCAACGGCGCGACCGTCTCCGGCCCGATCCCCCTTCCCACGAAGAAGGAAGTCGTCACCATCCTTCGCGCTGTTCACAAGTATAAGGATTCCCGTGAGCAGTTCGAGCGCAGAACCCATAAGAGACTGATCGATATCCTCAATCCGAATGCGAAGTGCATCGAAGCTCTGCAGGGCCTCGACCTTCCGGCCGGCGTTGAGATTGAGATAAAGCTGTAATCCCGCTCCGGGATACAGCGAGCCCCGACCGCCCGAGGCGGTCCCGGGTCATGTTGGCAGACCAATGGCTGCCCAATGGTCAAGTCTTCCAACCAATAACCTAAAAAGGAGTAAACAACATGCAGAAAGCAATCATCGGCAAGAAAGTGGGCATGACCCAGATCTTCGATGAGAACGGCCATGTGATCCCTGTTACGGTCATCGAAGCAGGCCCGTGCGTCGTCGCTCAGAAGAAGACGATCGAGAATGACGGCTATGTTTCCGTGCAGCTGGCTTACGGCGAGGTCGCCGAGAAGAAGCTCAGCAAGCCGGAGCTGGGTCATCTCAAGAAGGCTGGCATCTCTGCCAGAAAGCACCTGAAGGAATTCAAGCTTGACAATGCTGCTGAGCTCGAGGTCGGCGCCGAGATCAAGGTCGACACCTTTGCTGCTGGCGATCACGTCGACGTGACCGGCATCTCCAAGGGCCACGGCTATCAGGGCGTCATCAAGAGATGGAACGCACAGCGCACCCCGACGACCCACGGCGGCGGCCCGGTCCACCGTCATGCAGGTTCCATGGGCTCCTCCTCCGATCCTTCCCGTATCTTCAAGGGTAAGATCGGCGCAGGCCAGATGGGCGTTGAGCAGGTCACCGTGCAGAACCTCGACGTCGTCAAGGTCGACGCGGACCTGAACATGCTCGTCATCCGCGGCGCGATCCCCGGCCCGAAGGGCGGCCTTGTGTACGTCAAGAGCACTGTCAAGAAGATCAAGGAGACGCACGGCGATGCTGGCGTCAGCAAGAACCCGCAGAAGGCTTCCGCTCGTAACCCGCAGAAGGCTTCCGCGAGAGGCTAAGGAAAGGAGCTAAATCACCATGCTTAAGACCAATGTTTACGACATGAACGGCAAGCAGGTCGGCGAGGTTGAGCTTTCCGAGGCCGTGTTCGGCATCGAGCCCAACGAGTCCGTCGTCCACGACGTCGTCAAGAATCATCTGGCCAACTGCCGTCAGGGCACGCAGTCCGCACTGACCCGTGCTGAGGTCTCTGGCGGCGGCAAGAAGCCCTGGAAGCAGAAGGGCACCGGCCACGCCCGTCAGGGCAGCACCCGCGCCCCGCAGTGGACGCACGGCGGCATCGTCTTTGCCCCGAAGCCCCGCGATTACAGCTACACGCTCAACAAGAAGGTCCGCCGTCTGGCTCTGAAGTCCGTTCTGAGCGCCAAGGCTCAGTCCGCTGACATCGTCGTCATCGACGAGATCAAGATGGACGAGATCAAGACCAAGAAGTTCGCCGGTTTCCTGAGCGCAGTCAACGCCGACTGCAAGGCTCTGGTCGTGACCGCGGAGGCCAACGAGAACGTCGTCCTCTCCGCCCGCAACCTGCCCGGCGTCCAGACCACCTTTGCCAACCTCGTCAATGTGTACGACGTCCTCAATGCGAAGAAGCTCGTGCTCGACAAGGCTGCGCTTGCGAAGATTGAGGAGGTGTTCGCATGAAGACCGCATACGATATCATCATTCGCCCGGTCATCACCGAGCAGTCCATGGAAGCCACTGAACTGAAGAAGTACGTCTTCCTGGTCGCCGAGAGCGCCAACAAGACCGAAATCAAGAAGGCTGTTTCCGAGATCTTCGGTGTGAAGGTCGAGAAGGTCACCACCATCCGCATGGATGGCAAGCTGAAGCGCCAGGGCAGATATCCTGCCGGCCGTACCGCCAGCTACAAGAAGGCTGTCGTCAAGCTGACCGCCGATTCCAAGACCATCGAGTTCTTCGAGGGTATGGTCTAATCCATCTCATAAAGGAGTGTAACGCAAAATGGCGATTAAAACGTATAAGCCTTATACCCCGGCCCGCCGCGGCATGACCGTGTCCGCTTTCGACGGCGTCGATAAGAAGGCAAAGCCCGAGCGTAGCCTGCTTGAGACCCTGAAGAAGAATTCCGGTCGCAACAGCTACGGCAGAATCACCGTCCGCCATCGCGGCGGCGGCAACAAGCGCAAGTACCGCGTGATCGACTTCCGTCGCGATAAGCTGGATATGCCCGCTGTCGTGCAGCGCCTGGAGTACGATCCGAACCGCAGCGCGTTCATCGCGCTGGTCAAGTACGAGGACGGCGAGCTGCGCTATGTGCTCGCACCGGTCGGCCTGAAGGCCGGCGACACCATCCTCGCCTCCGCCGCTGCGGATATCAAGCCGGGCAACTGCCTGCCGCTTGCCAACATCCCCGTCGGCACCATCATCCACAACATCGAGCTGCAGCCCGGCTACGGCGCTCAGCTTGTCCGCTCCGCCGGCGTCGCTGCACAGCTGCTGGCGAAGGAAGGCGAGCTCGCTCAGGTTCGCCTGCCCTCCGGTGAGGTCCGCTACGTCCGCATGAACTGCACGGCGTGCATCGGCCAGGTCGGCAACATCGACCACGGCAACGTGCACATCGGCAAGGCCGGCCGCAAGCGTCACATGGGCATCCGCCCGACCGTTCGCGGCTCCGTCATGAACCCGAACGATCACCCGCACGGCGGCGGCGAAGGCCGCGCACCTGTTGGCCGTCCCGGCCCCGTCACTCCGTGGGGCAAGCCTGCTATGGGCCTGAAGACCCGCAAGGCGAAGAACCCGACCAACAAGTTCATCATCAAGCGCCGCAACGGTAAGTAAGGAGGAAATGAAACATGAGCAGAAGTATTAAGAAAGGCCCGTTTGTTGCTCCTGAACTCTACAAGCGCGTGGAAGAGCTTAACAAAACCGGTGAGAAGAAAGTTCTGAAGACCTGGTCGAGATCCTCTACCATCTTCCCCTCCTTCGTCGGTCATACGATTGCTGTCCATGACGGCCGCAAGCACGTTCCCGTCTATGTGACAGAAGACATGGTTGGTCATAAGCTGGGCGAGTTCGTTCCCACGAGAACGTTCCGCGGTCATTCCGGCTCCAAGACCTCCAATTCTAAGTAAGGAGGAGAAAACATGGAAGCGAAAGCTCATCTGAAATACCTGCGTATTTCCCCGCGCAAGGTCTCGATCCTGTGCGACATCATCCGCGGCAAGGATGCCAAGACTGCCTGCGTCTATCTGATGCAGACGCCCAAGGCTGCTTCCGAGCCGATGCTCAAGCTCCTCAAGAGTGCGATCGCCAATGCTGAGAATAACAACGGCATGGACGTCGACAAGCTGGTCGTTACCACTGCTGTCGCGAACCCCGGCCCGATCCTCAAGCGCGGCAGAGCCACTGCCAGAGGCAGATACAGCCGCATTCTCAAGAGAACCACGCATATCACCATCGGTGTGAGCGAGAAGGCTTAAGGAGGTTACTATGGGACAGAAAGTTAATCCCCACGGATTGCGCGTTGGCGTGATCAAGGACTGGGACTCTCGTTGGTATGCCCGTAACGACAAGGTCGGCGACCTTCTCGTTGAGGACTACAACATCCGTAAGGATCTCAAGAAGAGACTCTATTCCGCCGGCATTGCGAAGATCGAGATCGAGCGCAGCAATGCCCGCGTTAAGATCAACCTGCACTGCTCCCGTCCGGGCGTCGTTATCGGCAAGGGCGGCCAGGAGATCGAAAAGCTCCGTCTGGAGCTCGAGCAGAAGCTCGGCAAGGCCGTTTCTCTGAACATCGTCGAGATCCGCAGCCCGGACCTCAACGCCCAGCTCGTGGCTGAGAACATCGCCGCGCAGCTCGAGAAGCGCATTTCCTTCCGCCGTGCCATGAAGCAGGCGATGCAGCGTGCGACCCGTCTGGGCGCAAAGGGCATCAAGTGCGCCTGCGGCGGCCGTCTGGGCGGCGCCGAGATCGCCCGCAGCGAGTCCTATCATGAGGGCACCATCCCCCTGCAGACTCTGCGCGCGGACATCGACTACGGCTTCGCTGAGGCCAACACCACTTACGGCAAGATCGGCTGCAAGGTCTGGATCTACAAGGGCGAAGTCCTGAACTCCACTCTCCGTCAGACCGCTCCCGAGGCTCCGCGCCGTGAGCGCCGCAACAATGACCGTCGCCGCGATGATCGCCGTGGCGGTGACCGCCGCGGTTCCGGCAGACCCTATGGGGATCGCCGCCGCGATGATCGCAGGGAAGGAGGCAACCGCTGATGTTAATGCCCAAGAGAACAAAGTTCCGCAAGGTTCAGCGCGGCCGTATGAAGGCCGCTGCCTCCCGCGGCAATAAGGTTTCCTACGGTGAGTTCGGCATCCAGGCCATGGAGCCCGGCTGGATCACCGGCAACCAGATCGAGGCGGCCCGTATCGCCATGACCCGTTACACCAAGCGTAGCGGCCAGGTCTGGATCAAGATTTTCCCCGACAAGCCTGTTTCCAAGAAGGCGCTCGGCGTCCGTATGGGCTCCGGTAAGGGCGCTCCGGAATACTGGGTTGCAGTCGTCAAGGCGCAGAAGGTCATGTTCGAGATCGGCGGCGTGTCCGAGGAAGATGCCCGCGAGGCTCTCCGTCTGGCACAGCACAAGCTGCCCATCAAGACCAAGATCATCGCCCGTGAAGATGCAGTATCTGAGAATGGTGGTGAATAATGATGAAGGCAAAAGAACTGAGAGCGATGTCCGTCGCTGATCTGGAGGCGAAGGCTGCCGATCTGAAGAAGGATCTGTTCTTCCTGCGGATGCAGCACGCGACCAACCAGCTCGATAACCCCGTCAAAATCGCTGCTGTCAAGAAAGACATTGCCCGCATCAAGACTATTATTCGTGAGAAAGAGACCGCAATCTGAGGAGGTAAGCAATTATGAGTGAAACTACAAGAGCTTTCCGCAAAACCAGAGTTGGTCAGGTCGTCTCCGATAAGATGGACAAGACCATCGTGGTTGCAATTGAGGACAGCGTACAGCACAAGCTGTATAAGAAGATCGTGAAGAGAACCTACAAGCTGAAGGCGCACGACGAGAACAACGAGTGCGGCGTCGGCGATACCGTGAAGGTGATGGAGTGCCGCCCCCTGTCCAAGGACAAGAGATGGCGTCTCGTTGAAATCATCAAGAAGGCTGAGTAAGGAGGTCGACAACTTATGATCCAGCAGGAATCTTATCTGAAGGTTGCCGACAACACCGGCGCAAAGGAGATCAAGTGCATCCGTGTGCTTGGCGGCTCCAAGCGTAAGTTCGGCAACATCGGCGACGTCATCGTCGCTTCCGTCCGTAAGGCTACCCCGGGCGGCACCGTGAAGAAGGGCGAAGTCGTTCGCGCTGTCATCGTGCGTACCTGCAAGGGCGTTCGCCGCGCCGACGGCACCTATGTCCGTTTCGACGAGAACGCTGCCGTCCTGATCAAGGACGACAAGAATCCCCGCGGCACCCGTATTTTTGGGCCGGTCGCCAGAGAGCTTCGTGACAAGGAATACATGAAGATCCTCTCCCTGGCCCCGGAAGTCATTTAATGGGGGGACCAGTCAATGAACATTAAGAAGAACGATACCGTCATTGTCCTTTCCGGCAAGTCCAAGGGCAAGAAGGGCAAGGTGCTCACCGCCATGCCCAAGGAGAACAAGCTGCTCGTCGAGGGCGTCAACGTGGCTACCTGCCATGTCAAGGCCCGCAAGCAGAACGAGACCAGCGGCATCATCAAGCGTGAGATCCCCATTCGTGCGGATAAGGTCCAGCTCTACTGCAGCACCTGCAAGAAGGGCGTTCGCGTCGGCTTCAAGCTCGACGGCGACAAGAAGGTCCGCGTCTGCAAGAAGTGCGGCAAGGAAATCTGAGGAGGAGGGACGAGATTATGGCTAGACTGAAAGTGAAGTATACCGAAGAAATCGCTCCCGCTCTCATGAAGAAGTTCCAGTATAAGAGCGTCATGCAGATCCCCCAGATCGCGAAGGTCATTGTGAACGTCGGCTGCGGCGAGAGCAAGAACAACGCGAAGGAGATCGAGGCTATCTGCAAGGATATCGCCACCATCACCGGCCAGAAGCCCATTACGACGAAGGCTCGCAAGTCCGTCGCAAACTTCAAGGTCCGTGAGGGCGAGACCGTCGGCGTGAAGGTCACGCTGCGCGGCGACAAGATGTGGGAATTCCTCGACCGCCTGTTCAACGTGGCTCTGCCCCGTGTCCGCGACTTCCGCGGCATCAACCCCAATGCTTTTGACGGCCGCGGCAACTATGCCATGGGCCTGAAGGAGCAGCTCATCTTCCCCGAAATCGAGTATGACAAGGTCGACAAGATCCGCGGCATGGACATCTGCATCTGCACCACCGCGACGACCGATGAGGAAGCCAAGGAACTGCTGACCATGGTCGGCGCTCCGTTCCACGCTTAATTGGGAGGAAGAACACAATGGCTAGAAAAGCAATGATCCTGAAGCAGCAGGCTGGAAACAAGTTCTCCACCCGCCGCTACAACCGCTGCAAGATCTGCGGCAGACCCCATGCCTACCTCCGCGACTACGGCGTTTGCCGTATCTGCTTCCGCGAGCTCGCCTACAAGGGCGAGATCCCCGGCGTCAAGAAGGCAAGCTGGTAACTTTTCATTCCCGCGCGTGTGCGCGAATACGCATCTTTGCGTGATTCAAATGGAAAACAGGCATCAGAAGTCAGGGGAACATGGAGCCGCTTGCGGCTCACATTCCTCTGATACTCTGACGTCTTAACGGGTTCAGCCCGTAACTTCTAAAGGAGGTCAATCACATGCAAATCACCGATCCCGTTGCAGATATGCTCACCCGAATCCGGAATGCGAACTCTGCAAAGCACGAAACTGTGGATGTCCCCGCTTCCAACCTCAAGAAGGACATTGCCAAGATCCTGCTCGACGAGGGCTATATCAAGGCATACTCCGTTGAGGAGGACGGCAAGCAGGGCGTGATCCACATCACCCTGAAGTACCTGGGCAACAAGGAGAAGGTCATTTCCGGTCTTCGCCGCGTCTCCAAGCCGGGCCTGCGTATCTACGCCGGCGCTGCGGAGCTGCCGAAGGTTCTCAAGGGCCTTGGCATCGCCATCATTTCCACTTCCAAGGGCGTCATGACCGATAAGGCTGCTCGCGCAGCACATATCGGCGGCGAAGTCCTTGCGTTCGTCTGGTAAGGAGGTAACATTATGTCCAGAATCGGCAAAATGCCTATCACTGTACCGGCAGGCGTTGAAGTGACCATCGCGGACGGCAATCTCGTCACCGTCAAGGGCCCGAAGGGTACTCTGACCAGCAAATTCCATCATGATATGATCATCAAGCAGGAGGGCGCTGTTCTGACCGTCTCCCGCCCGGATGAGGAGCACGAGCACAAGAGCCTGCATGGCCTGACCCGCACGCTGCTGCACAACATGATCGTCGGCGTCGAGAAGGGTTACACGAAGGAGCTTGAGGTCAATGGTGTCGGCTACCGTGCACAGAAGCAGGGCAAGCAGCTCATCATGAACCTTGGCTACTCCCATCCTGTTGTTGTCGATGAGATCGACGGCATCACCATCGACGTTCCTGCCCAGAACAAGATCGTCATCAGCGGCATCGACAAGCAGAAGGTCGGCCAGTTCGCTGCTGAGGTCCGCGGCAAGAGACCGCCTGAGCCTTACAAGGGCAAGGGCATCAAGTATACGACCGAGGTTCTTCGCCATAAGGAAGGCAAGACCGGCGGTAAGAAATAACAGGAGGTGTGCGTAAATGATTAAGAAGACCGATAAGAAGGCCATGCGCCTGAAGCGCCATGTTCGCGTTCGCGGCAAGATCTCCGGCACACCGTGCAGACCCCGCCTGAATGTTTTCAGAAGCAACGCCAACATCTATGCGCAGATCATTGATGATGTCAATGGAGCCACTCTGGTTTCCGCTTCTACCGTGGAGAAGGAGTTTGAGGGTGCGACCGGCAACTGCGAAGCTGCCAAGCAGGTCGGCCTGCTCCTCGCCGAGCGTGCGAAGGCCAAGGAGATCGAGGAAGTCGTTTTTGACCGCGGCGGCTATGTCTACCACGGTCGTGTAGCGGCACTCGCCGAAGGCGCGCGCGAGGGCGGCCTCAAATTCTAAGAGGAGGAACGAGAAATGGCTTATAACAGAGCGTCCGAAAAGGACAATGCTCCCGAGATGATTGAGCGCGTCGTCTACCTGAACCGTGTTTCCAAGACGGTCAAGGGCGGCCGCGTTATGAAGTTCTCCGCTCTCGTCGTCGTCGGCGACGGCAAGGGCACCGTGGGCTATGGCCTGGGCAAGGCAGCCGAGGTTTCCGAGGCGATCCTGAAGGGCATTGCCAACGCGAAGAAGAACCTGCAGAAGGTCGTTCTCGCGGAGACCACGATCCCCCACGAAGTCATCGGCATCTTTGGCGCCGGTAAGGTCCTGCTGAAGCCGGCTCCTGTCGGTACCGGCGTTCTGGCCGGCGGCGCTGTCCGTGCTGTTATGGAAGCTGCCGGTATCAGCAACATTCGCGCCAAGTGCCTGCGCTCCAACAACCCGCAGAACGTTGTCAAGGCAACGATGCAGGGCCTGCTGAGCCTGCGTGGACCGGAAGAGGTCGCTCGCATCCGCGGCAAGAGCGTCGAAGAAATCGTTGGTTAAGGAGGATACGGACATGGCACAGTTAAAGATCAAGCTGGTCAAGAGCATCAGCGGTCGTATCCAGAAGCACATTGCGACGGCTGAGTCCCTCGGCCTGCGCAAGATCGGCCAGGAGACCATCCAGCCCGATAACGAACAGACCCGCGGCAAGATCGCCAAGATCGGCTATCTTCTCGAGGTCACCGAAGTAGAATAAGGAGGAGACAAGAATGGAGTTACATGAACTTGCTCCCATCGCGGGTTCTACCCAGGTTGGCAAGCGCAAGGGTCGCGGCACCGGCACCGGCAACGGCAAGACGGCTGGTCGCGGTCACAAGGGTCAGAAGGCCCGTTCCGGCGGTAAGATCCGTGTCGGCTTCGAAGGCGGCCAGATGCCTCTGGCAAGACGCATCCCGAAGCGTGGTTTCAATAACATCTTTGCAAAGCCGCTGACGGCCGTGAACCTCGGCCAGCTCAACGTCTTTGAGGACGGTGCAGTGGTCGACGCCGCTGCCCTGACGGAGAAGGGCATCATCCGTGACTGCAAGTACGGCCTGAAGGTCCTCTCCAATGGCAATCTCACTAAGAAGCTCACTGTGAAAGCAGCAGCGTTTTCCGGATCTGCCAAAACGAAAATCGAAGAGGCAGGTGGAAAGGCTGAGGTGGTGTAAGTGCTTACTACCATCCGCAATGCCTGGAAGATCCCTGAGCTGCGCAGAAAGCTCCTCTTCACGCTCGTGATCATCCTTCTGTATCGCATCGGCAACGTCATTCCCGTTCCCGGTGTCAACGTGCAGCAGATGTCCCTGATGTTCAGCCAGCAGCTGAGCAACACCATCTTCGGCCTGTTCGATATGATGTCCGGCTCTGCCTTCTCGCAGGCCACCATCTTCGCACTGTCGATCCAGCCGTATATCAACGCGTCCATCATCATTCAGCTTCTTACCATCGCCATTCCTGCTCTCGAGCGCCTGAGCAAAGAGGGCGGCGAAGAGGGTAAGAAGAAGCTTACGAAGATCACGCGCTACACGACGGTTGGCCTGGGCGTCCTGATGGGCTTTGCCTATTATATCATGCTCAGCAACTACAACAGCCAGTACAGCAACATGCTCCTTACGAGCACTGGCTTCCTGACTGCTCTCGTCATCATCCTGACCTTCACGGCCGGCTCCACGCTGGTCATGTGGCTGGGTGATCAGATCTCCGAGCACGGCATCGGCAACGGCATCTCCATGATCCTGTTTGCCAACATCATCGCGCGCATCCCGTCCGGCATCATCACGCCGATCTTCAACAACCTGAAGTCCAACTTCGGCGGCTTCTGGTACTGGGCGCTGCTGCTGATCGTCGCCATGCTTGCGATCATTGTCTTCATCGTTTTCGTTTCCCAGGCTGAGCGCCGCATCCCGGTCCAGTACGCCAAGCGCGTTGTCGGCCGTAAGGTCTATGGTGGCCAGAACACGCACCTGCCCATCAAGGTCAACATGTCCGGCGTTATGCCTATCATCTTCGCACAGTCCATCGCGAGCCTGCCCGCCACGATCTGCGCATTCGGCGGCTGGACGAGCAACTGGGCTTACAAGCATATGTTCACGAGCACCAGTGTGATCTATACGGTCATCTATCTGATCCTGATCGTGGGCTTCAGCTACTTCTATGCGACCATTCAGTACAACCCTGTTGAGGTGGCCAACAACCTGAAGAAGAACGGCGGCTTCATTCCCGGCTTCCGTCCGGGCCGTCCGACCGCTGACTTCATCCGCAAGGTCATCAACAAGGTTACCCTCTTCGGCGCGATCTATCTCGGCATCATCGCGGTCCTGCCGGTTCTTCTCGGCACGATCATGAGCAACACGAGATTCTCCTTTGGCGGCACGTCCATCATCATCGTGGTCAGCGTTGCTCTGGAGACCGTCGCAGCCATCGAGGCGCAGATGCTGATGCGCAACTACTCCGGCTTCCTTGAGAAATAACAGGAGGCTGGACATGAGACTGATCCTGCTGGGGGCTCCCGGCGCGGGGAAGGGCACGCAGGCAGAGATCCTGTCGAAGCGGCTCGGGATCCCGACTATTTCCACCGGGAACATCCTCCGAGAAGCAATCCGGAATCGCACGGAGACCGGTCTCAAAGCGAAGGCATTCATGGACCAGGGCAATCTGGTTCCGGACGAGGTCATCATCGGCATCGTCCGGGACCGCCTGGCCGAGCCGGATTGTGCAAACGGGTATATCCTCGACGGTATGCCCCGCACGATCCCGCAGGCCGAGGCCCTTGTGAATGCCGGCATTGAGATCGACTGTGTGATCTCCATTGAAATTGACGACGCTGTGATCGAGCAGCGGATGACCGGCCGCCGCGTCTGCGGCAGCTGCGGCTCCAGCTACCATGTCACGGCGAATCCGCCCAAAATTGAGGGCATCTGTAATGCGTGCGGCTCCGAGCTGGTCACGCGGCCGGATGACGTGCCGGAAACGGTGCGCAGCCGTCTGGCCGTTTACCACAAGGAGACCGAGGCGCTCAAGGGCTTCTATGAAAAGCTCGGCAAGCTCCGGCTTATCGAGGGAAATCAGCCCATCGAGGATGCTACTCGTGATATTCTGGCGGCATTGGGTGTATCAAAATGATCCCTATTAAAAATGAACGTGAGATCGCAGTGATGCGCAGGGCCTGTAAAATTACCGCGGCAGCCCGTGCTCTGGCAGGGGAAATGGTAAGACCCGGCGTGACCACAAAAGCGATCGACAAAGCTGTCCACGATTTCATCGTGTCACAAGGTGCAACACCGTCCTTCTTGCACTACTCCGGCTACCCCGCGAGCGTCTGTATTTCCGTGAACAATACCGTCATTCACGGCATTCCGGACGGCCGCGTGCTGCAGGAGGGTGACATTGTCTCCGTCGATGTCGGAGCCAAATGGCAGGGATTCCATGGGGACTGCGCCGCAACCTATGCCTGCGGGAAGATCTCTCCCGAAGCGCAGAGGCTTATTGATGTCACGAAGCAGAGCTTTTTCGAGGGCGTGAAATTCGCGCGCCAGGGATGCCGGATCTCGGATATCGGGCATGCCGTGCAGACCTATGCCGAATCGTTCGGCTGCGGAGTCGTCCGCGACTTCGTCGGCCACGGTGTCGGTGAGCATCTGCACGAGGAGCCTGAGGTCCCGAACTATGGCAAGCCCGGCAGAGGCCCCAGACTGATCCGCGGTATGGTGATCGCCATCGAGCCGATGATCAACGCCGGTACCTTTGAGGTGCGGGTGCTGAAGGACGGCTGGACGACCGTCACCGCCGACGGAAGCCTGTCGGCCCACTACGAAAATACTGTGCTCATTACCGACGGCGAGCCGGAAATTCTCACCGTCGCCGAGGGACTCTAAGCATGGAACTATCCAAATCGGATGTGGTGCTCTCCCTTGCCGGTCGTGATCAGGGAATGCTGTTCTTTGTGGTTGACACAGACGGTGTGTACGTTTCTCTGGTCAACGGGAAGGAGAGGAAGCTGGAAAACCCCAAGCGGAAGAAGGCCAAACATGTCCGCAAAGTCCTTCGGCCAGATTCGACCGTCGCAGCGAAGCTCATCGCAGGCGACAAACTGCTCAACAGCGAATTACGAAGGGAACTGGCCGTACTCGGCCGGGAATTCAACGTTTCAACCAAGGAGGGTTCAGAAACTTGGCAAAAGACGACGTAATCGAACTTGAGGGCATCGTGACTGATGCACTGCCGAATGCAATGTTCAAAGTCAATATTGGCGGCGGGCATACGATTCTGGCACACATTTCCGGCAAGCTCAGAATGAACTATATCAAGATCTTGCCCGGTGACAAGGTAACTGTTCAGATGTCTCCGTATGATCTGACTCAGGGTCGGATCACCTGGAGAAGCAAGTAAACAAGAGACATTGTTCTCATATGGAGGTTAAACAGTATGAAGGTTAGACCGTCCGTGAAGCCCATGTGCGAAAAATGTAAGATTATCAAGCGCAAGGGTCGCGTCATGGTAATTTGCGAAAATCCCAAGCATAAGCAGAGACAAGGTTAATAGGAGGTGCTCGAGAGTATATGGCACGTATTGCTGGTATTGACCTGCCCCGCGAAAAGAGAGTCGAGATCGCTCTGACTTATATTTTCGGTATTGGCAGAAAAAGCGCGAACGACATTCTGAAGCTGGCCAATGTGAACCCTGACACCCGTGTGAAGGATCTCACCGAGGATCAGGAGGCTGCGCTGCGTGATGTCATCGATAAGAACTACACCATCGAGGGCGACCTCCGCCGTGAAGTTGCTCTGAACATCAAGCGCCTGACGGAAATTGGCTGCTACCGCGGCATGCGCCACAGAAGAGGCCTGCCGGTCAGAGGTCAGCGCACCAAGACCAACGCGCGCACCCGCAAGGGCCCGAAGAAGACCATTGCGAATAAGAAGAAGTAAGGAGGGAACTGAATAATGGCTAAGGCTACTGCAAAGAAAGTTGTCAAGCGCCGCCGCGAGCGCAAAAATGTTGAGAAGGGCGCCGTTCATATTCGTTCCTCCTTCAACAACACCATGGTGACCATCACCGATCTGCAGGGCAACGCCCTTTCCTGGGCCTCCTCCGGCGGACTCGGCTTCCGTGGCTCCCGTAAGTCCACGCCCTATGCCGCACAGATGTGCGCCGAGACTGCCGCCAAGGCAGCCATGGAGCATGGCCTGAAGACCGTTGAGGTCTACGTCAAGGGCCCGGGCCAAGGTCGTGAGGCTGCCATCCGCGCACTGCAGTCCGCGGGTCTGGAAGTTGTCATGATCAAGGACGTCACCCCCATTCCCCACAATGGCTGCCGTCCGCCCAAGAGACGTCGCGTCTAATTCGTTAAGGAGGAAATCATAGAATGGCGAAAAATACTCAGCCCGTTCTGAAGCGTTGCAGAACGCTTGGCGTTTCTCCTGCCGTCATGGGTTATTCCAAGACTTCCAATAAGAATCCCGGCGGTCAGAGAAGAGCTAAGAAGTCCGAATATGCTCTGCAGCTCACCGAGAAGCAGAAGGTCAAGTTTGTTTACGGCATCCTGGAGAAGCAGTTCCGGATGTATTATGAGAAGGCTGCCCGCGCTGAGGGCAACACCGGTGAGGTCCTTCTGAGCCTTATCGAGCGCCGCCTCGATAACGTGATTTATCGCCTTGGCTTTGCCGCGACCCGCCGTGAGGCCCGTCAGCTCGTGAACCATGGCCACTACACCGTTAACGGCAAGCGCGTCAACATCCCGTCCTATCTTGTGAAGACGGGCGACGTCATCGCTGTCAGCGAGAAGAGCTGCTCCAACAACCGCTTCAAGAAGCTGAAGGAAGACGACGCTTTCGTCGCCGCTCCGAAGTGGCTTGACCGCGACAAGAACACGCTGACCGGCAAGGTCCTTGCGCTTCCGGCCAGAGATGATATCGACTTCGAAATCGCCGAGCATCTCATCGTCGAGCTGTACTCCAAGTAACGCTGCACCCTCGTTTATTGGTAAGCTGGATTACGCCGCAAAACCTGTGTTTTGCAGATTCATAAGGAGGGTATCTGTTATATGGTAGAAATTGACAAGCCGCGTATTGAGTGCATCGACTCTCCGGAAGATCCCGCCCATGGCATTTTTATCGTGGAACCGCTCGAGCGGGGCTACGGTACGACTCTGGGCAACTCACTGAGAAGGATTCTGCTTTCCTCTCTGCCTGGTACCGCTGCGACCTCCATCAAGATCGCGGGCGTCCAGCATGAGTTTTCCACAATCCCCGGTGTGAAGGAGGATGTCACTGAGATCGTCCTGAACATCAAGCGTATCATCTTTAAGATGAACTGTGACGGCGTGAAGACGGTTTATATTGATGCCTCCGGCGAGTGCGAAGTCACGGCCGGCGACATCAAGACCGACGACGATGTGGAGATCCTGAATAAGGACCTGCACATCTGCTCGCTCGGACCCGATGCCATGCTGAACATGGAGATCACCATGAGCCGCGGCCGCGGCTATGTTCCGGCTGACCGGAACAAGACGCCGCAGACGCCCATTGGTGTGATCCCTGTCGACTCGCTGTATTCCCCGGTGTATAAGGTCAATTATACGGTCGAGAATACGCGTGTTGGCAACATGACCGATTTCGACAAGCTGACGCTGGAGGTCTGGACGGATTCCACTACGACGGCCAAGGACGCCGTGTCCATCGCCGCCAAGATCCTGACGGAGCATCTGGCCCTGTTCACCGATCTCTCCGAGACGGTCGCCAGCCAGTCGATCGTTCGTGAAAAGGATGTTTCCACCGAGCCGACCGCTCTGAAGCTCACCATCGAAGAGCTTGACCTGTCCGTCCGCAGCTTCAACTGCCTGAAGCGTGCCAACATCAACACCGTCCGCGATCTGATCTCCAGAACGCCGGAAGAGATGATGAAGGTCCGCAACATGGGCAAGAAGTCGCTCGACGAGGTGCAGAACAAGCTGGCCATGATGGGCCTGTCGCTCGCGACGGAGGAAACGCCTACCACAAATAGCTAAGGAATCGGCCCGACCGATCCGCTGTCTTTACCTTTTAAAAGGAGGAAATACGAATGTTTGGAACCCGTAAGCTCGGCAGAACGAGCGATCAGCGCAAGGCGATGCTCCGCCAGCTGACCACCGATCTGCTGGAGAACGGCAAGCTCGAGACGACCTTCTGCCGTGCGAAGGAAGTCCAGCCGGTCGCGGAGAAGATGATCACCCTTGGTAAGAAGGGCGACCTCGCCGCCTACCGTCAGGCTCTGGCCTTCATCACGAAGGAAGATGTCGCGCACAAGGTCTTCAAGGAACTCGCTCCCAAGTATGCCGACCGCAATGGCGGCTACACGAGAGTGACCCGCATCGGCGTTCGCCGCGGTGACGCTGCCGAGATGGCCATCATCGAGCTGGTGTAAGAGAATACCGGTCTACCGCTGCAGAATGCAAGACATCCTGCAGCGGTTTTTCTATGTCCGCGTTTCGGCGATTAACGCTACGTCGTTGTGCACAGTTTTTCACAAGACACATTGTATAAACTGCTGATTTTGGTGAAAACCTGAAAAAAATTGGTATTCCGAACATAAATTTTTGATAATTATGGTTGATTATTTTCATTCCATGGCGTATACTTAGGACAGCCGGGCACGCCCGAGCAATGACAGGAGGTACCACGATGTACAACCGTACTTATAATTTCTCCGCCGGTCCCGCGACCATGCCTGTTCCGGTGTTGGAAGAGATCCGCGACGAGCTGCTGAACTACCGCGGCGCCGGTATGGGCGTTATGGAGATGTCGCACCGTTCGAAGGTTTTCCAGACCATCATCGACGAGGCTGAGCAGGATCTGCGTGATCTGATGGGGATCCCCGATAACTATAAGGTTCTCTTCATTCAGGGCGGCGCAACGCTGCAGTTTGCCATGATCCCGATGAATCTGATGAAGAATGGCAAGGCGATCTATATCGAAACCGGCGCATGGTCCAAGAAGGCCATTGCCGAGGCGAAGAAATACGGCGAGGTCAATGTCGCCGCTTCCTCCAAGGACCGCAACTATGCTTACATTCCCGACTGCTCCGATCTGCCGGTCGAAGAGGATACGGATTATGTCTATATCTGCGAGAACGAGACTATCCACGGCACGACGTGGCAGAAGCTGCCGGACACGAAGGGCAAGCCCCTGGTCTCCGACCAGTCCTCCATGTTCCTGTCCAAGCCGTGCAACGTCTCGGATTACGGCATGATCTATGCCGGTGTGCAGAAAAACGTCGGCCCTGCCGGTATGGTCATCGCCATCATCCGCGAGGATCTGATCCGCGAGGACCTCGATCCCAAGACGCCAATCTACATGATGTACAAGACCCATGCGGACGCGGGCTCCATGTATAACACGCCGAACTGCTGGGCCATCTATGTCTGCGGCAAGGTCTTCAAGTACCTCAAGAGCCTCGGCGGCCTGACTGCCATGCAGCGCATCAATGAGGAGAAGGCAAAGGTCATGTATGACTTCCTGGATTCCTCAAAGATGTTCCGCGGCGCTGTCGATCCTGAGTTCCGCAGCCTGATGAACATCCCGTTCGTCACCGGCGATAAGGACCTCGATGCTGAGGTCGTTGCCTACACCAAGGCAGCCGGATTTGAGAACCTCAAGGGCCATAAGTCCGTCGGCGGCCTGCGTGCCTCAACCTACAACGCCATGCCGAAGGAAGGCGTGGAGGCCCTCGTGGAATGCCTGAAGAAATTTGAAGCCGAGCACTGATCGGCCGCTTTGAAAGGAGAACCTGCCATGCGTATTCTCGTTACTGATGGAATGGATAAGACCGCGCTGGAGACCCTGCGCGCGAAGGGCCACGAAGTGGTCGAGCAGTTCTACGCGCCCGAGGAGCTGGGCGAGGCCATCCGCGACTTTGACGTCGTGGTCGTCCGCTCTGCCACCAAGGTGCGCGCCAATCACATCGATGCTGCGAAGGGCTCCCGCCTGAAGCTCATCATCCGCGGCGGCGTCGGCGTCGACAACATCGACGTGGCCTATGCCGAGGCAAACGGCATCGCCGTGAAGAATACCCCGCGTGCCTCCTCCAACTCCGTTGCGGAGCTGGCGCTGGCCCATATGCTCTCCTGTGCACGCTTTGTGTCCATCGCCGGTCACACCATGCGCGAGGGCAAGTGGGAGAAGAAGGCCTATGGCAAGGGCGTCGAGCTGGGCGGCAAGACCCTTGGCGTCATCGGCTACGGCCGCATCGGTCAGGCGCTGGGCCGCATGGCGCAGGGCCTCGGCATGAATGTCGTTGCCTATGATATCTTCCATGTGGAGGGTATCGAGTGCGAGACCATGCACTATGTCACGATGGACGAACTGCTGGCGCAGTCCGACTTCATCTCGCTGCACACGCCCGCCATCGACGGCAAGCCCCTCATCAACCGCGAGAACATCGCCAAGATGAAGGACGGCGTCATCTTTGTCAACACGTCCCGCGGCAACAATGTCGACGAGGAAGCTCTGCTGGAAGGCCTGAATTCCGGTAAGATCCGCGGCGCGGGCCTGGATGTCTATGCGGAGGAGCCTGCGAAGAACGAGGCCCTGCTGAACCATCCGAACGTCTCCTGCACGCCGCACATCGGCGCTGCCACGAAGGAAGCGCAGAAGCGCATCGGCCAGGAGATCGTCTCCATCATCGAAAGTATGTGACCCCCGGGCAGGAAGCCCGCTAAATTAAAATATTTAAGGGAGTATGAATGCACATGAATGCCTATGTTGAGCGCGTCATCGAATCTGTTCGCCAGAAGCACGGCAATGAGCCCGAATTTGTTCAGACCGTTGAGGAAGTGCTCTCCTCGCTTTCCCCTGTGATCGATAAGCATCCCGAGTATGAGAAGGCTGACCTGCTGGGCCGCATCGTCGAGCCGGAGCGTATGTTCACCTTCCGCGTGGTCTGGATGGACGACAATGGCGCATATCACACCAACATCGGCTATCGCTGCCAGTTCAACGGCGCGATCGGTCCGTACAAGGGCGGCCTGCGCTTCCAGAAGAACGTTTATCCCGGCATCATCAAGTTCCTCGGCTTTGAGCAGATCTTCAAGAACTCCCTGACCGGCCTGCCCATCGGCGGCGGCAAGGGCGGTTCTGACTTTGACCCGGCCGGCAAGTCCGACGCGGAGATCATGCGCTTCTGCCAGAGCTTCATGACGGCTCTGTACCGCTACATCGGGCCGGACATCGACGTTCCCGCCGGTGATATGGGCGTTGGCGGCCGCGAGATCGGCTACCTGTTCGGCCAGTATCGCCGCCTGAAGGGCACGTTCGAGAACGGTGTCCTCACCGGCAAGGGCTTCAGCTACGGCGGCAGCCTGACCCGTCCGGAGGCGACCGGCTACGGCGCCATGTATTATCTGCAGGAAGTCCTCAAGCACGAGGGCGAAGAGATCCAGGGCAAGACCATCGCCTGCGCCGGCTTCGGCAACGTGACGTGGGGCATCTGCAAGAAGGCCCTGCATCTGGGCGCGAAGGTCGTTACTCTGTCCGGTCCTGACGGCTACATCTATGATGAAGAAGGCGTCTCCTCCAGCGAGGAGAAGGTCAACTACCTGCTCGAGATGCGCGCCTCCGGCCGCAACCGCGTGCAGGACTATGCCGACAAGTTCGGTGTCCCGTTCTTCCCCGGCGAGAAGCCGTGGGGCGTCAAGGCCGATGTGATCATGCCGTCTGCCATGCAGAACGACGTCAACATGGAGTCTGCCCAGAAGATCGTCGCCAACGGCGTGAAGTATTACATCGAAGTCGCCAACATGCCCACGACGAACGACGCCCTGTACTATCTGATGAGCCAGAAGAACATGGTCGTTGCTCCGTCCAAGGCTGTCAACGCAGGCGGCGTCGGCGTCTCTGCTCTGGAAATGAGCCAGAACTCCGAGCGTCTCGTCTGGACGGCGGAAGAGGTCGATGCACAGCTCCATAAGATGATGGTCAACATCCACAAGGTCTCCGCTGAGGCCGCTGAGGAGTATGGCCTGGGCTACAACCTGGTCGCCGGTGCGAACATCGCGGGCTTCCAGAAGGTCGCCAATGCCATGATGGAGCAGGGCATTTTCTAAGTCAACAATACGCAAAAAACGCCGGGGCGCAGCTTGCTGCGCTCCGGCGTTTCCTAAGGAACCTCTGATTAAATTGCAAGAGCGGTCAGCGAGGGATTTTGTTCCAAATTGAGGTTTGGAAATTGCAGGAA
>NZ_JBBMFF010000140.1:0-11940 GCF_040096185.1 Faecousia intestinalis
CGCGCTTGCGCAGCAGGTTCACGTCCATTTTGCGGGAAAAAATATCCTCGCCGTCCAGCGTGACGGTGCCCTCGATGCGCCGGGCAGCCATTTTCTTATGTGCGGGACATCAGCGGGTCCTAGCGATCTCGATGGTGTTCGTCTTTTCCTTCAGGACAAGGACATCGCCGGTGTCCGTGCTGATGTGGGCCAGATCAGCCTGCGTCAGCTTGTAGTCGTCCGTTCCGGTGGCGACCACCGTGCCCCACATCATGAGGTTACCGGTGATCACAACGTCGTGGTCGAGCGCGCCGCCGATGGTCACATAGCCGTCAGAGGTCTTGCTGAGGTTGCCGTCTTCATCGCTCTTGGAGTTGAGCAGGTAGATATCGCCGTTCAGCTCCGCGGTCTGGCCTGCGGGCGTGGGATTCAGGACGATGCTCGCCGTGGCGTCGCCGTTGACAGCCGCGAGATAGCCGATGTCGTTCTTCATCGTGATATTGCGGAACCTGCCGCCATTGATCTCGATGGTCACGAACTTCATGGCATGCAGCAGGCCATAGGAACCGGTGACATTTTCAACAAGGCAGTCGTTCACAACGCAGCGCGCGGGCACATAGGTGCTCAGAGACATGCAGTTTCCATAGACGATCAGGCCGTTGTAGCCGGTCAGGTCATGGAACCATCCGCCGTTGATGGTCAGCAGGGTCTCCGTCTTGTTCGCGCCGAGATTGAACACTCCGCCGCCTGCGCCGAAGATCATGTTGGCGATCTCAAAGCCGTCGTTCACAGTGACCTGTGCGCCGGAGCCGATACTGAAGGAGGCATTGACACCGCTCTTCAGATACTTGCTGTTGCCGTCCACGCGGAAGTTCTCGATGGTGACGTTCGCTTCCTTGATGTCAAACATATAGCCGGAGGTGTTCGTAGCATCACGTCGGACCATGCAGCGCTTGGCATTCTCGCCGAATTCGTTGAAGTTCAGCGAGCAGTCTTCCTTGATCTGGATGCGGTAGACCAGCGAAATGACGAAGTTCGCGTCATCGGGGATGGTCTCCATGGCATCAACACGGGCCTTCAGGATCTCCTTGGCCTTCTCGAACGTCTTGACCGGCGTCTTAACGGTCAGGCCGTCGTTCGTGTCATTGCCGTTGCCGCTGAGGTAGACGACGATGTCGTTCGTCTTGACCTCGGCAAAGACCGCCGTGTTGTTCTCATTGACCTCGAGGTAATAAGCGCCGTCGATGCCATTGACAACATGTACCTTCTCCATGTCGCTCGGCTGCAGGGCATAAGCGCCCTCGCCCGTTCCGCCGGAGATGGTGGCTGCGCCGACGAATTCCTTGGCCAGCAGGATGGGGAGCTTGCCCTTCAGCTTGGTCAGGCCCTCAGGCACGCGAATCGCAACGTCCTTGGAGGACCCATAGGCGTTGTTGATGTAAATCGGGTCCTGGAAATCGGTATCCTCCGTCGGAATGAGGGTAACGTTGTGAGTCGAAAGGGTCAGCGCGTTGATCATCTCGCCGTCCTTGTTCGTGTTGCCGGCAAACTTCACACCGCCGAGCACGACGGTAGAGCCGTCATTCGTGGCAGAGATGCAGGCGAGGTTCGCGCCCGTCGTCGACATGGAGTTGTTCACAAACGCGCCGCCGAGCAGGTTCACTTCCACAGGATGGCTGCCCATAACGTTGATGACGCCCGCAACGGAGCCGCCCACGTTATGGGACAGCTCGCCGCCATTCATTGTAAAGACGGTCTTATCGTCCTTCGTGTTGGACTTGAGGTAGATCGCGCCGCCGGTGAACTTGGACGTGTTGTTCGAGATCTTGCCGCTGTTCAGAATCAGGGTGGAGTCTTCCACATAGAACGCGCCGCCCTGTGCGCCGTAGCAGTTCGTGACAACGGCGTTGTTCATCGTCATCGTCGCATAGTTCAGCAGATAGATGGTGTTGCTCGCGGGAGCGGAGGCGGACAGTTCGGAGAAGACCTCGGCATTGCCGTCGATCGTGATGTTCGAGAGCGTCAGGCTGCCGCCGTCCACGGCGATCATGTTGCCCGTGCAGGACGGAGCGCGCTTGACGATGCAGTCGCGGCCCTTGAGGTCCCACGTCTGCTCATCGAGCACGGTCACGGTATGCGTGACCCAGATGACACCATCGGTGACCTTCGGAGAGATGAGAGCCGCAGCCGCAGCAAACGTGCGGACCGGGGTCTCCTCCGACAGGCCGTCGTTGGAGTCGCTGCCCTTGACACCGTCCAGATAGACCGTCGCGCCGACATAGGTGTCGTTGAGCCAATAGGCAAAGAGCGTCATGTTGTTCGTGACCGGAGTCGCGAAGTCCCATTCCGCGCCGCTGGCGGTGTGCCAGCCGAGGAAGGTATCGTCAGTCTTGACGGGATCGGCGGGCTTTTCGACCGTGCTGCCGTGCTGGACCTTGACCTGCACCGGTGTCGTGCCGTTGACGGCATTGAACGTGACGGTATGCTGGATCAGGCCGTCAGACAGTGTGACGGTGACGTCCTCGGTCAGACCGGCCAGGATGTAGTTGCTGCCGTGGCTCGCCAGACGGCCGCTCGTTGCGGAGACGTCATAGACCTCATAGCCTTCGTCAGCGCGGGCGATAAACTCGACAAAGTTCACATTCTCCGGGAGCGTCAGCTCCGTGACGGCCTTGCCTTCGACATAGGCCGCGCTGTGCTCGGAGACGAAGGTGACGTGGATCGGCTCCTTCGGCTCGGTGGGCTCGGGCTCAGTGGGCTCGGGCTCCGTCGGTTCGGTCTCCGTCGGCTCCGTGGGCTCGGGCTTATCCTCCGCAGCCTTCAGGAAGCGGCACAGGAGCGTAGCGGCCTCAGCGCGGGTCAGAGGGTTCTGTGGCAGGAAGCTGCCGTCCGGATAGCCGGTCAGGACACCTGCCGTCTGCATGGTCTCCACAGCCTCTTCCGCCCAGGCGGCGATGTCGGCTGCATCGGTGAAGGTCTTAACCTCCTCGATCTCGGGGAGGGTCTTGTTCAGCAGCTTCAGCAGCCGCAGGAAGATGGTGGCAGTCTCCTGCCGGGTGGCCGCGCGGTCCGGGGCAAACGTGCCGTCGCCGTCGCCGGTCACAACGCCGTTCTCGGCGGCCCATGCGACAGCGCCCGTGTACCAGGTGCCCACTGCCACATCGGAGAAGCCGGTAGAGGCATTGTCGTCCGTTTCCGCACCGGCGGCGCGCGCCAGAACGGTCACAAGCATGGCACGGGTCAGCGTGCCCTCGGGATCAAACGCCGTGTCGCTCACGCCCTTGAAGTAACCGGCGGCAACGGCTTCTGTGATGGCGTCATACGCCCAGTGGTCCTTTGAGACGTCCGTGAACCCGCCGCCCTCTGCCGCGAAGGCAGAGGGGAGCGCGGAACACAGGAGGCACACGACCAGCAGGACGGACAGCACCCGTTTCATCAGTTGATTCATGGTTTCCTCCTATTCTGAGCTTAATGCTCCAGCGTGGGGAGGCTCCCGGCGGGGAGCGCCACGGCGTCCTGACTGCTCAGCTCGGTCTGGGCCAGCGTGCAGGTCTCGCTGAAGTTGAAATCGCCGGTGCGGTCGAGATCCATCGCGCCGCTCTTGGAAGCGAACAGGCCGACAACGGGCCATGCAGCCTCGTCGAACGTGCCGCGGAGGACGGCCTCCTCGGTCTCCTCGTTGATCGCGATGATGCTGGAGGAGTCCTCGCCGTTGAAGCGTGCCCAGTAGATCCAGCCGGTCTCCATATCATAGTACAGGGACTGATACATATGCTGGCCCGTAATAGCAAGGGACTTGTCCGTTACGATGGTGTGCAGGAGGCTCAGCGTGTAGCCGTCACCGTTCGGAGCGATGCCGATGAGGTGGATCGTGCCGGAGGCAGACAGCATATAGAAGTAGTTGTAGGTGCTGTCATAGCCCGCATAGGCAATGCCCGCAATGGCGGTGAACGCACCCTGCAGATTCCATAGGCCGCGGTAGCCGTTCTCGGTGGTCGGATCGACGAGTATCAGGTAGTAACCATAGGTGCCGAGCGTGAGGTCAAGGTTCGGGCTGTAGGCCATATCGGACATAAACAGGTCGCCGGTATAGCACAGCTCCTTGGCTGCGTAACCGTTTTCGGCATCAAGGCTGTAGAGGTTGCCGTCGCCGGAGGCCAGCAGCGTATCGCCCGTCTGAACGACGGAGTAGTAATCCTGCTCCAGTGCACCGGTGAGGTACTTGTAGTTTGCAGAGTCGACATCGATGTCGGCAACAAAGCTCTGGCCGTCTGCATTGTGAACGATGCCGGTCAGCGTCGTGTTGTTCTGCATGACCGTGATGGTGCACTCGGCCTTGACGGTGCCGTCGAGCTTAGAGGCGGCGGTGATGACTGCCGTGCCCTCGCTGACTGCGGTGACAACGCCGTTTGCATCGACGGTGGCGATCTTCTCATCGGAGGAGGACCAGACGATGGAGCGGTCGGTCAGGTTCCACGGGGTCACGAAGGCCTCGAGGGCGGTCTTGTTGCCGCTGTAGAGCGTGGCGCTCGTCGTGGTGAGCTGGACCTTCTCAGGCTTGTCGGTCTTGCCGGTGGAGCCGCCCTGGCCGCGAACGATATACAGGCCGGTCATTTCGCCGGGCAGATCGGAGAGTGCCGTGCCGGCACCGGTCGTGAGGTCAAGCTTCACGAGCTTGTAGGTCGGACGTG
The DNA here is from genome assembly GCF_040096185.1 of Faecousia intestinalis. Lineage (NCBI taxonomy): Bacteria > Bacillati > Bacillota > Clostridia > Eubacteriales > Oscillospiraceae > Faecousia > Faecousia intestinalis. The sequence goes on from NZ_JBBMFF010000140.1 coordinate 4,671, forward strand.
CCCAACTGGAGGCTCGCACGAACTGTGCCCAGTAGAGCTCGCCGGTAGAGTGGTCAAAGGCCATGGACTGCAGATAGTTTGCCTTGAAGCCGGTCTTGCCGACGTTCGTCAGCTCGCCGATCTTGCCGTCCTCAGTCAGACGGAAGCTGTAGAGGTAGGTGTTGCGCGTGGAGGCGTTGATGACATAGAACGTACCGTCGTCACGGATGGCCAGCACCTGCGGCACTTCGCCGTCGCGGGACGAGGGCATCATGTCGCTCGTGATCGAGCCGACCTCGGTCAGCTCGCCGGTAAACATGTCGACGGTGACGAGCTTGCCGTACTGCGGCTCGCCGTTCTCGTCATTGAGAGCTGCCATGGCGTACAGCTTGCCGTCGGCCTTGTTATAAGCCATGTCGATCAGAATGGCGTTCAGGTAACACACGGGCGTCGGCTCGAACTTGCCGTGCTGCATAACGTACAGATAGCCATCCGTCGTGCAGGCCACGGTGTAGCCGTTGACATACTCCGCAGAAGCGAACTGGACATCGGCCTCTGCTGCAGTCTCCGGGGTCTTGGCCGTATCCGGCTCAAAGCGCGCCCAGGTGTTGTTCGTCGAGTTGAAGGCGAAGAAGCCATTGAGCTCCACTGCGGGCTCTTCGTCGCCGTCGTCGCCGCCGAGGCCAAGCTCGAGCTCATAGGCTCTTGCGTTGCCCGCATAGTCCACGACCGCAACAACGACCTTGTCCTGCTTCATGGAAGCAGCGTTGACCGAAAGGCTCAGTGCCTCGTTTGCCGTCTGCTGGTTCGGAGAGAGCGTTCCGATAAGCTTGCCGTCCGTCGTGAGGAACTGGATGGCAGAGATGTACTGGTTATCCTGCGCCGCGATGTTGATGAGCTTGCGGCCCGCAGGATCGCTGGAGAAGAACATCTGGGTGACGGCCGGTGCCTCGTTATCGACGGTAACGAGCGTCTCCCACGCTGCGCCCTTGCCGAGGCCGGTGTAATTGCCGTTCTCGTCGGCGGTGTAGTACTCCGGAACGGCAGTCAGGACGAGCTCGAGCTTCGTGTTGTTCGGGAGCGCATTGCCCTCGTTGTCCGTGAAGCGCCAGCTGATGCCCTTCGTCGTCATGGTGTAGGCCCAGGAGCCGTTGTTCGTATGGTAGAAGGCGCCGGACTGCTTGCCGTAGTCCTTGCTGAAATAAACCTCGCCGGTCTCTGCATTGCGGATGACGTAGCTGACGTCCTGCGCATTGCGGATCAGGTTGTAGTTTATGGTCATGAGCGTATCGCCCGCGCGGACAGCCGTGCGGTCAGCAAGGAACGCATCATCGTTGGCGTAGAGGTTCACGCCGAGGATGAAGGTATTGCCGCTGCTCGCCTTCTTCACATTGTAGTAGTTCTCCCGCGCGACATTCAGGTACTTGTGCGGCATCTCGTTGAAGCGATCCTCGGCATAGACGCTGGTATCGAACATGGAGGAATCCGTCCAGTTGCCCCAGAAGGCCAGGAACGGGATGGACTGGCTGACGCCAAGCTTGCCCTCGGCATCGGTCTCGGCATTCAGGTAGACATAGCCCTCGAGGTAGTTGCCGTTGGAGAAGTTCTCCTCCATATACTGCTTGCCTTCCTCGTTCAGGCTCAGGGTCGCATGGACCTGCACGCTGCCGTTGGCCGGGACGGTCACGACGTCGTTACTCTGCAGGCTCTCAAGCGTCTTGCCCTCATAGGAGCCGCCCTCGAGAATGTCGTTGAGGATCTGCGCATCGACCTCGTCGGCAGCGCCGTCGCCGTTCAGGTCGGCCAGAGAAGCGTCTGCAAGCTGCTCCAGACCGGCGGCATGGTTCAGGATCGCCATGACGTCGCCGTCGTCGAGCTTGCCGTCTCCGTTGAGGTCGTAGCCCGCCGCATCGGTCGTGAAGACCGCATTTGCGCCGACTGCAACATCGTTCATGGCGATGAACTTCGTGCCGGACTCCTCATCCGTGACGGTTTCCGGCGCAAGCACACTGGCGCTGAGCCTGTAGGAGACGGACTTGTCCGTCAGGTTGTTGACATGGAACGAGAAGCTGTAGGTACCGGTGCGGGCGGGATCGTCGCCGAACTCCACCTTGACCTTGCCGTCGTCATTGCCGTCAATGGTCACATAGGCGGGGCTGTTCACGGCGTTCTCCACGTTGCCAAGGCCGGAGCCCTGTCTTCTCGGGGAGTACTCCACGTCGGAATCCGGGTCCATGATGGGAACGGCCGTGCCCATCATCAGGCTCTGCGCCAGAGCGCGGGCCGTCAGGCCGGCCTTTTCCGCAAGGCCGTTCTCCCGGATGTACTGCGCGACAACGGCTGCCTGACCGGCAGCAGACGGAGACGCCATGGACGTGCCGCTCATCAGGCCGTAGGTGCCGTCCGTGCGCGTGGAATAGATGTTGCCGCCGGGAGCGGTGATCTCGGGCTTCAGAGACAGATCGCCGGGTACGCCCCAGGAGCTGAAGGAGCTCATGGTGATAACGCCGCCGGTGGCGTTCATGTCGGTGTAGACGCCGCTGCCGTGGACGGTCAGCTTGCCGCCCCAGACGCCGTTCTCGTCCTGCGTGGCCGAGGCGAGGATCGCCTTCATCTGGTCGAGGCGGATTGTGATGAACGGGAGCTTCTTCGTGCAGGCCGCATAGATGGCATCGAAGCCGTCAACATTGTTATAGACGATAATGGCGGCAGCCTTCGCGGCATCCGCATTGATCTGCTTATCGGTGAAGGCAACGCCGTTGCCGCGGGAGACAAGGACGATCTTACCCGCCGTGTTCGCAAAGTCGGACTTCTCGCCGCCGTACTTCACGGTGTCGTCCGGGTCGGTCGGATCGCCGATGAACACGAAGTCATACTCCGTGCCGCTCTTGTCCTCGGACTTATCGAGCGTCGTAAAGGCTGCGCTCTTGCAGGTCGCGCCGCCGGTGAACGTCTTGCCTGCGCCGTCGGCGTAGGTGTAGTTCGCGCCGTTGACCGTGAAATACTCCGCGGTGTTGGCGATGTTGTCGGCACTGGCGACGGCCAGAGAATCCTCATAGGCGCCGGGGGAGCCGACGCGGCCGGTGTTGGAATCCTCGGCAAACAGCAGGCCGTTGACGGAGTCCTCAGCCCAGTTGCCGGAGTTACCGGCAGACATGCAAACGACGGTATCCGTCTCGTCCAGAGAATCCATGACATTGGCGAAGTAGGCCTCGCCGGGGGTCGTGAAGCCGACCGCCGCGGAGCCAAGGGACAGGTTGACGCTGTCGCAGTCCAGAACGATGGCATCCTCGATGGCGGCGATGTAGTCATCGGCATAGGCGCCGCCGTTCTTGCCGAACACCTTCATAACGACGACCTGCGCATCGGGCGCAACGCCGACGACGCCGTTGTCAGCGTAGGTGTAGGTGCCGTCCGCATTTTCCACATAGCGGTTGGCCGTGGCGATACCGGCAACGTGCGTGCCGTGGTCGCCCTGCTGATCGTTGTCATGCGTGATGTCGAGAGTGGCGTCAATATAGTTGAAGCCGAAGGCGATCTTGCTGCTGACATACAGAGCATTGCCGGTCAGGCCCTCATAGCGCTCTGCGGCATGCAGCTGCGGCAGGACCTCGTTGATCTTCGCGGCGGTCAGCAGATTGTAATCCGCGATCTGCTTGCCGTTCTTCGTCGAGGTAACCAGCAGGCTGTAATCAAACGCAGCGCTGTTGAACGACGGATGGTCTGAATCCAGGCCGGTATCGACAATGGCGATGCGGCTGCCCGCACCGGTATAGCCCTCGAGCCAGGCGTTGTAGCTGCCGATCATATTGCCGGAGGAAATGGTGTTGAGATCGGCCTGCTCGCGCGGATCGATGCTGTACTGCGGAACGAGCATAACGCTCTTAACGCCCTTCAGCGCTTCGACCTCGTCCATCTTGCCATATGGCAGGTCAACGGACATGGCGTTAGCGGCCAGCGTCAGGTTCCAGTGGACGTTCAGCGTCTCGCCGGACAGCACGTTCGCAGAGATCTCTGCGGCCAGCGCCGCCTGCTTGGCTTCGAGCGCCTTGGACACTGCCATGGCGGCAGCATTGCCGGCGATGCCGCGGGTAGCGTAGCCCTGCTGCAGGACGGGCTTGTCCTCCAGCACGACGAACACACGCACGACATCGGTGTCGGCATAGGGAGCCTCTTCCGTTTCGGTCTCGTCCGCAGCGGCATTGTCTTCCGTTGCAAGCTTCAGGCCGTCGGTGGAGATCTCATGATAATTCGCGGTCTGATCCTCCGCCATGGCGGAGACGCCGGACAGCAGGCCGGTGACCATGCACACGACCAGCAGCAGCGAAAGGACCCGTTTCAGATTCCAGTGCTTCATTCTTCTATCCTGCGCTCCTTTCATGCGAGATTCTCAAGGTAGACCATGATGATCTTCGCAAACTGTGCGCGCGTTGCCTGGCCCTGCGGCTCCAGCATGCTGTCGCCGACGCCGTTGACGACGCCGTTAGCAGCAGCCCAGCGCATGGCGGGAAGCGCCCAGCTCGAGACCTTTGCGGAATCCTTGTATGCATTGAGCGCGGTGACATCCGTCTTCCAGGTGTTGCCCTCGCTCTGCCAGCAGCGGAACAGCATGGTGACCATCTCCTCGCGGGTCACATTCTGCTCCGGCTTGAACGTGCCGTCTTCATAGCCCTTGACGAGGCCCTGCTTGCTGGCCCACTGCACATAGGGCGCATACCAGCTGCCGGCCTTGACATCGGAGAAGCTCGTTCCGGTATAGTCGGACGTCTTCACACCGGCGGCGCGGCCGAGGACCGTGACGACCATGCCGCGCGTCAGAGTGGCATCCGGGGAGAACGTCGTCTTGCCCGTGCCCTTCATCAGGTCATTGCCGAGGACATAGTCCACAGCATTGTGATACCACTGCGTCTGATCGACATCCTTGTAGCTCTTGGACGGGCAGTTCTTACCGTTGCAGGCCACATAGATCCTGATCGGGAAGTCAGCGATCTTCGTCGTCTCATAGTTCTTGTCCGTCACCTTGGCGCCGGACACCTTGAAGGTATAGCTCTTCGTCGCTGCGTTCGTGAACGTCAGCGTCAGCACGGCCTGATCGGCCTCGGCTGCGCCGCCGACCCAATTGCAGACGACCTTTCCCTTCTCCTTTGTGTTTGCCACTGCAAGCGGCAGACCCTTTTCGGTCTTGCTGAGCGTCAGCGAGCTGTCGTAGCTGAGCGTGAAGGCTCCGCTGCGCACGGCGCTGCCGCCGCGAAGACTGAGTGTGACTGTGACCGTGCCGTCCGCGGCATTGGCCGTGCCATAGAGCGCCGGAGCGTCCGCAGCGGACACCGGCAGGACCAGGCAAACCAGCAGCAGGCAGGCCAGCAGCAGCGCAGTCAGTTTTTTGCGCATTGCATATCCCATCCTTTCCTTTTTGGCTCGTTAGCGCTTTGCTCCGCTAACGCGTTGTAAACTGCGACTTTAATTATGCCACATGCTGTATGGAAATGCAAGGAAAAATTTGCCTGACTTTCTGTTTTTCTGTCGTGGAATATCCATATTAAATGTCCTTATTTGCCAGCTAATCACAATTCATTCCCTTCTGGTGTGCTGATCGCTCTATTTTCTCTCACAAATATTCTTACACTTTCGCGTATATTCGTCTTACATTTCGTCTCTCATTTCAGCCACAGGCAGACAGCTGTCTGTGACACGGAGACGCAAAAAGCTCCTGCGCATGCAGTGCACACGCAGGAGCTTTGGATATTTGGGTTCAGGGAATATCGCGCAGGACTTCCTCGGGCGGAAGATCGAGCTGCTCCGGCTCGCGCAGGAGCTTTTCGAAGTACTTCATGACCGTCGCGTAATAGAAGCCGTCGACGATACGCTCGTCCGTATTCATGACGAAGTCGACATAGCGGCGCGTGACGGGCTTGCCCTGCAGGTCGAGCTCGACCTTGCGGTACTTACGGCCAAAGGCGACGAAGACAGGAAGGTTGCCGAAGTTATAGAGGTGGTGGACAATAGGCGGGATGCCAAGCGAGCCCATGGACGTGAAGATGACCGTGCCATGGAAGGGGCTGAGGTCCGTCAGAAACGTCGGCAGCAGGCCGAAGTAGTCCAGCGTCTTCAGGAACCAGACAACAAACTTCAGCAGGAGGCGCGGCATACTGGCCAGCAGAGCCGCGACATGGTCGAACGAGCTGTCAAGGGGGGTGTTTTTGACCTCGTCGATGAGGGCGTTCAGCTTCTCATAGACCTCCTTCGTCGTGTCCGTCGGCTTGAGGTGGAGCTTGATGGTCGTCTCCTCGCCGTCCGTGCGCATGTCTTTCTTGATGGTCATGGTGAACTGGACATCGTCATCGCGCTGATAGACACGCTGGCCGGAGAAGAAGCGGTTCACGCCGGGGTACTTTGCGATGCAGCGGACATAGGCCGCAAGCAGCACATGCGTCAGGCCGAAGGACTCCATGCCCTCCGCGCGCTTCTGGCGGATGTAGCGCTCGACCTTCGAAATTTCGAATGTCGTCTGGATGGAGTTGCAGGCATCGTTGCGCGTGGGCATGATGTAGCCCGCGACGATGTTCATCGGGCTGAGCGTACGGATGAGACGGCCGTCCTTGCGGTCGCCCCACGTCGGGTGGTAAGCCCCGTCCGTGAACGGCCGCATCGCGAGCACGGCGACGACGGCGCTGCCGGCCATGGCGATGTTGGAGATCTTGACAAGGCGGTACCACACGGGGATCGTGCAGCCGGCCATCGCCAGATCATAGATGAGGATGGCCAGCGGGACCAGCAGCGTGAACAGCAGCGGATAGGACACCGGGATCTTGCCGGTGATGGTCAGGCGATAGATCAGGTAGAGCAGCAGGTACAGGATCCAGCACATCACGACATAGCGCATATAGCCGAACAGGGCGTAGCCGCCGTGCAGGTGCAGGTCGAGCGCCGCCTGTCCGAAGTAGACGCAGGCCCAGAAAATGGGCTTCGACGTGCGATAGAACCGCGTCTCCCCTTCCAGCACGAGCTGGAGCGCAAAGCCGAGGCTCACCGCCATCGGCAGGACCTTCTGGAACCAGATGTTCACGGTGCTGATCACGGCTCCCTCGCCGAGGCAGAGCGCGAGGATCTGCAGAACGATGGAAGCCAGCGACAGGGCCGCGGCGATCCAGGTCAGCGGGTTTTTCCGGCTGACATAAAAACGGGTCTGTTGTTTCATGGTTACCCTCTCTTTCTAGGGAACCTCTGAATAAATCGGCTGCGGCGCTCAGCGGGTCTTTCGCCCCAACTTATCGGTTTGAAAATCTTGAAA
>NZ_JBBMFF010000141.1:0-8884 GCF_040096185.1 Faecousia intestinalis
GCGCTCACTGAGCGCCGCTACAGACGCACGCAATTGGTCAATGCGTTTTTATCGGCAGCCAGTGCGAATCGGCAATGCCTTCCCGAGATTGCCGCGTCGGCCTGCGGCCTCCTCGCAATGACAATTCGGGGCTGGTGCCATTTTAACGCCAACCTGTACCGATTGTTCCTGCAGAGCCGGGTGGGGCTACTCATCGTGCAAAAACGCTGCCCCGCTTTGGAGCTCCAAAGCGGGGCAGGACAGATCAGTTTTCTTCGTAGAAGACCTTCATGCCCTTGAAGGTCATGTAGGTATCCAGCTTGGAGACGATCTCCATCGGGGCATGCATGGACAGCACCGGGACGCCGGCATCGACGGTCTCGATGTTGCGGTTTGCCATGTAGCAGGCGACCGTGCCGCCGCCGCCCTGGTCGACCTTGCCGAGCTCGCCGGTCTGCCAGATGACGTCGTGCTTCGCAAAGATGCGGCGCACATAGCCCATGACCTCGGCGGCCGCGTCGGAGCTGCCGGACTTGCCGCGCGCGCCGGTATACTTGAAGATGCCGGTGCCGTAGTTGATCTTCGTGTTGTTCGTCGGGTCGCAGGTCTCGGCATACAGCGGGTCAAAGGCGTTGCTGACGTCTGCGGACAGGCAGAACGAATGCTCGAAGCAGCGGCGCTTGCTTGCGCCCGCCGCCTCGCACAGGTCCTCCATGAACATCTCGAAATACTGGCTCTGCATGCCGGAGATGCCGACGGAGCCGATCTCCTCCTTGTCGGCCAGCACGCACACGGCCGTCTTGACCGGGGTGCCGAGGTCCAGAAGCGGCTTGAAGGCTGCATAGGCGCATACGCGGTCATCATGGCCGTAGGCGGCGATGAGGCTGCGGTCGAAGCCGACCTCACGCGCAGGGCCTGCGGGGACCATGGTCAGCTCGGCGGAGAGGAAGTCCTCCTCCGTCAGGCCGTACTTCTCGTTCAGGAGCATCAGGATGGCGAACTTCACGCGGTCGGCGCCCTCGTCGTCCTTCAGGGGACGGCTGCCGAGCAGGATGCGCAAGTTCTCGCCCGTCACGCCCTCGGCCAGCGTCTTGCGCATCTGGTCAGCAGACAGGTGGACCAGCAGGTCGGTCACGCAGAAGATGGGATCGCCCGGCTCCTCGCCGACGGTCACGGTGACGACGGTGCCGTCCTTCTTTGCCACGACGCCGTGGATGGCCAGCGGGGTCGTCGTCCACTGATACTTCTTGATGCCGCCGTAGTAATGCGTCTTGAAATAGGCCATGCCCGCATCCTCATACAGGGGATTCGGCTTCAGGTCCAGACGCGGGGAATCGATGTGGGCCGCGCAGATGTGCGTGCCCTCGTTCAGGCTCTCGCTGCCGACGACGGCGAAAATCACGCTCTTGTTGTGGTTGTTGCCGTAGACGCGGTCGCCGGGCTTCAGCTGCATACCGGGCTTCAGTTCCCGGAAGCCGGCCTTCTCAGCGGCCTCGATCGTCCACTTGACGGCCTCCCGCTCCATCTTGCAGTCGCTGATGAATTTCATGTACTCCTTGCAGTAGGACTCCATCGCGGCAAGGTCCGCCTCGGAAATGCGGTCGTAGCCGTTCTTGGGGCTGGAAAGCAGCGCCTCGCGCTCCTTTTCGAACTTCTTGGTTTCTTCCATCATCAAAACTCCTTTCAGAAATTGCTCACATTGTTGTTGAAATGCCTCCGGCGTCGGCGCGTCCGCCCACAGGGCATGGCCGCACTGGGCCCGCAGGGCCTCGTCGCTCTTCTGCGCCCGGATGCGGGCAAGGGCGCGCTCGCGGGAGATGCCGTCGCGCCGGATGAGCCGCTCGATGCGCGTTTCCTCGGGCGCAAGCACACAGACCGTCTCGTCGCACAGGGCGGCAAGGCCGCTTTCGAACAGGCCGATGGCGTCGATGGCGGCAAACGGTGCCTCCGACTGCCAAAGCCTCCGCCGTACCTCGCGCGCAACGGCCTCATGCGTCAGGGCATCGAGGGCCGCAAGCTCCGCCGGATCGGCAAACACGACGGCGGCCAGCGCCGGGCGGTCGACCCGGCCGTCCCGGACCGTGCCGGGAAAGCGCGCGCCGATGGCGGCGACAAGGGCATCGTCCGTTTCGAGCAGGCAATGATAAATGGCGTCGCAGTCGAGACCGAGGCCGCCCAGATGCTCTACGGCGCGCAGCAGCGTCGTTTTCCCGCTGCCGCTTCCGCCGGTGATGCCGAGAATTTTCATGCCTCGTGCTCCGCGTCGACCACACGGAAGGCCGCCGCCTTCTTCAGGCGGTTGCCGACGGCGTAGGCCACGCCGCCGCCCTCGGGACAGCGGGCATAGATCGTTCGGATATCCGGCCGGTCGAGGTCGCGCAGGGCGGCAAACAGCCCGGCAGAGAGTGTGCGCACATCGTTTTCAGAGCCGTAGGCCGTCGGATTGCAGCCGTCATAGAGCGGCAGCTCCTCAGCAAAGCACAGAACGGCGTCGCCGGGGCCGAAGCGGCGGCGGATATAGCGCGCGGCCGCCTCGCTGCTGCCGGAGATGATATAGACCTCCGCCGACGGGGCATAGTGCTTGTACTTCATGCCGGGAGCGCGCACGACGGCGTCGTTCGAGATCTGACCGAGCACGGCGCGGTCGATGTCCAGCTCGCCGAGCAGAGCGCGCAGCTCCTCCGGCGTAACGCCGCCCGGGCGCAGCAGGCGCGGACGCTCACCCGTCAGGTCGACGATCGTGGATTCCACGCCGACCTCGCAGGGGCCGCCGTCCAGAATGGCCTCGATGCGGCCGTCCATGTCATGCAGCACGTGGGCCGCCGTCGTGGTCGAGGGCTTGCCGGAGCGGTTGGCCGACGGCGCGGCGATAGGCACACCCGCCAGCCGGATGAGCTCACGCGTCGCGGCCGTTTTCGGGCAGCGGACGGCGACGGTATCCAGCCCTGCCGTCGTGCGCTTCGGCACGAGATCGCGGACGGGCAGCACCATTGTCAGCGGGCCGGGCCAGAAGTGCTCCGCCAGCAGCCACGCCTGCGCGGGGATGTCATGGCAGATCGACTCCAGCTCCTTCGGCTCGGAGATATGCAGAATGAGGGGGTTGTCCTGCGGACGCCCCTTCGCCTCGAAGATGCGCAGCACGGCGTTCTCGTCGAGCCCGTTTGCCCCGAGGCCGTAGACGGTCTCGGTCGGGATGGCGACGAGCTTGCCGTTTCGCAGCAGCCCGGCTGCGGCGGCAATGTCCTCCGGACGCTGCGCCGAGAGCATTTGTGTTTTCATGATTTGTCACTGCTTTCGCTGCGGCGGAGCTTTTCGGCCTGATCCGCCGCGATGAGCGCGTCAAGGATCGGGTCAAGCCCGCCGTTCAGAATAGAATCCAGCTGGTAGAGCGTCAGGCCGATGCGGTGATCGGTCACACGGCTCTGCGGGAAATTATAGGTGCGGATCTTTTCGTTGCGCATGCCGCTGCCGACCTGGCTGCGGCGCTCGGACGAGACGGCCGACTCGATGCGCTCCTGCTCGAGCTGGTAGAGCTTTGAGGAGAGCATCATCATGCAGCGCTCGCGGTTCTGGAACTGGCTGCGCTCCTCCTGACAGGCCACGACGATGCCGGTCGGCCTGTGGATGAGACGCACGGCAGACGACGTCTTGTTGATGTGCTGGCCGCCCGCGCCGGACGAGCGATAGACCTGCATCTCGATGTCCTCCGGCCGGAGGTCGACATCGGCCTCCTCCATCTCCGGCAGGACGGCGACCGTCGCCGTGGACGTGTGCACCCGCCCGCCGGACTCCGTCTCGGGCACGCGCTGCACGCGGTGCACGCCGGACTCGAACTTCAGCCGGGAATAGGCCCCCGCGCCGCAGATCATGAAGTCCGCCTCCTTGATGCCGCCAAGCTCCGTCTCGCTGTAGTTCAGAAGCTCCACGGTCCAGCCGCGCGCGGCGGCATAGAGGCTGTACATCCGGAAAAGGCTGTGCGCAAACAGGGCGCTCTCCTCGCCGCCCACGCCGGGGCGGATCTCGAGGATGACGTTCTTGCCGTCGTTCGGATCATGGGGCAGCAGCAGGACTCTAAGCTCCTGCTCGAGTGCGGCGGCGCGCTTCTTTGCACCTGCCAGCTCCTCCTGGCACAGGGCCTTCAGCTCGGCGTCGGCCTGCCCGGCCATCAGCTCCGCCGCATCCTGCATATCCCGCTGCGCCGCGCAGTAGGCGCGGTAGGCCGCGACGATGGGGGCCAGCTCCTTCTGCTCGCGCAGCCATGCCGCCGCCTTCTTCGGGTCGGCGTAAAAATCCGGCTGCTCCGCGCGGGCGCACAGCTCCTCATAGCGGTCCTCGACCTGTTTCAGCTTATCCAGCATGCTCCACTCTCCGTATTTGATCCTTGTCCTTATTCTAGCAGATTCCCGGCCTCTTGTCTACCGTAGATGTTGAAGATGACCTCCGCCGTATCCGTCAGCTGCGCGGTCTGCGCCAGCGCCTCTGCGCCCTGCTTCGTGATGCGCCAGACATGCGGCGTCATATACAGCAGGTCGTGCACGCTCTGCGCATCCGGCAGGGAGAATGAAAAGCGCAGCGTCTGCGTGTGCAGCAGCCCAAAGCCCGGCAGCGCCGGGTGGAGCATCTTTTCCTTCTCTACATGCGCGGGATAGATGATGGACTTCAGCCCCGGCAGATGGCCCTGCCCCGCCAGCACCTGCACAAAGATGCCGCCCGGCCGCAGCACGCGGAAGAACTCCGCCCCGGCCGTCAGGGCGAACATGCACAGCACGCAGTCGAACCCGCCGTCCGCAAACGGCAGATGGGCCGCCGTGGCCGTGAGCCAGTGGGCGCTGCGGTCCCGCACGGCGGCATAGCGCACGGCGTCGCGGGAGATATCGATGCCCCAGCGCTCCGGGATCCAGCCGAGCTGCGAGAGATAATACCCCTCCCCGCACCCGGCGTCCAGTACGGCCTCTGCCGCCGGGCAGAAGCGCCGCACAAGGTCTGCCAGCGTTTTGGCGATGGGCGCATACCACCCCGCGTCCAGAAACGCGCGCCGCGCAGCGACCATCTCCCGCGTGTCGCCGGGATGGCGCGAGTGCTTCTGCGTCACCGTCAGAAGGTTTACATAACCCTGCCTTGCCACATCAAAGCAATGCCCCTGCACGCAGCGCCATGCCGCGCCCTGCGGCGCGAGCGCCGCCCCGCATACGGGGCAGATCACCTGAATCATGGTTGTTTCCTCTCAATATTCTGCCGGTTTTCGCACATACTACCCCGGAACACAAAAGTCCGGGAGGGATCTGCATGAAACGGCTGTTATGCCTGCTTGCCGCGCTGGCCGCCCTGCTGCCGCGCGGCCATGCGGCGGAGCCCCGCTGCGTGGCGCTGACGTTTGACGACGGACCGTCGGGCGCGCTTACGGAGCGCCTGCTGGACGGGCTTGCCGCACGCGGCGTGCATGCGACGTTCTTTCTCTGCGGCTACCGGATCGATCTGTATCCGGAGTTGGCCGCGCGCATCGCCGCCGAGGGACACGAGACCGGCACGCACGGCGACACGCATTCGTATTTTACTTCCATGAGCCGTGCCGAGGTCTGCCGCGATCTTGCCGAGGCCCGCCGCAAGCTCATGGAGGCAACGGGCCGCGCGCCGACGCTGCTGCGCCCGCCCGGCGGGCTGTATGACACGGCCGTGCTGCAGCAGACGGCCTGCGCCGATCTGCCTGTCATCCTCTGGTCCGTCGACCCGGAGGACTGGCACGTGCACGATGCCGACGCCGTGACGGCACATATCCTGCGCCACGCGGAGCCGGGATCCGTGATTCTGATGCATGACCTGACGGACTCGAGCGTGACGGCCGCGCTGCGTGTCATTGATGCCCTGCAGGCGCAGGGCTATGAATTTCTGACCGTTTCGGAGCTGGCCGCGCGCAGCGGCACGGCGCTCACGCCGGGTCAGGCATACTGCAGCTTTCCGCCGTGAAAAACGCCTCGATGTCCGTGCGGGACGCGGCGAGCGAGCCCTGCACAAAGCCGGGCTTTCCGCCGCCCCTGCCCTGCAGCGCAGCGTTGAGCCGCTTTACAAGGCCGCGCAGGTCGCCCGACGGGTCGGCCATGGCATAGTGCCACGCGCCGTCCTGCCCGGCAAACACGGCGCTGCGCGCTTCGTTCGCCCGGACCATGGCATCCGCCAGACGGCGCACGCTCTCCGGCGGCATAGGCGGCTCAAAGCGGAGCGTCTGCCCGTCCTGCGCCAGCAGGGCAAACAGGCGGTCCTCCAGCGCGGCGGCGCGCTGCTGCGCCTCCGTCCGCTCGGAGGCCAATCGCGCCACGGCGGCGGCCGTCTGCACGGGCTTTGCCGACAGGCGGACGGAGATGTCGCGGTTCTGGGCGCAAAGGGCGTTCAGCACGGCAAGGGCACGGCCGCCGCAGGCCATTTCAATGCGCGAGCCGCCGCGGAAATGCGTCGTGCTGAACAGCTTGATGAGGCCGATCTCGCCCGTGCGGGCCACATGGGTGCCGCAGCAGGCGCACAGGTCGATGTCCCTGAACTGCACGAGGCGCACCGCGCCCGTCAGCGCTTTTTTGCTGCGGTATGGGAGGTGCGCCAGCTCGTCCGGCTCCGGATACCAGATATGCGGCGCAAAATCGGCCCAGACGGCCTCGTTCGCGGCGCGCTCCAGCTCCTGCAGGGCCTGCTCGTCCACCTCGCCGTTAAAATCGATCGTCACAAGGTCCGCGCCGAGGTGGAAGCCGACGTTCTCATAGCCGAAGCGCGCGTGGATGAGGCCGGAGACGAGATGCTCACCCGAGTGCTGCTGCATGAGGTCCAGCCGCCGCGCCCAGTCGATCTCGCCCGTCACGTCTGCACCGACCGGCAGAGCCGCCGTGCAGCGGTGCAGCACCGTCTCGCCGCGCAGGAGCGTCTCCGTGACGTCCGCGCCGCCGAGCGTGCCCATGTCGCAGGGCTGGCCGCCTCCCGTGGGATAAAAGATCGTGCGGTCCAGCTCCACGAGCCAGCCGTTTTCGCTCTCCTCGCAGGAGAGCACGCGCGCCTGCAGCCGCCGGGCGTGCGAGTCCGTTTCATAGATGCGGATCGTGTTCAAGGTTTTCCACTCCGTTTTTCGGTTTTTCTTCTATTTTACCATAAGATCACGAAAAACAAAAGGGATTTTTCCGCGGTTTCGCTTGACAAACGCGCCGCGCGGCAATATGATAAGAGGTAGGGCCTTTTCAAAAATTTTCAGCCCAAAAGGAGGGAACGTCATGGATGCTGGGAGTGGCAATGGTACTGGCGTAGGCCGAAGTACGAAAAAGGACGCCCGCGTCCATGCGGTGCGTTCCCGTTAATCATTCGATATTCGGCCTGCCGTGCCCGCTTCCGAATCTCTGACCGTACTATGAAGAATCAGGAGGGAACCGGAAAATGGCAGATCACACCGTAACTGTAGAGAGCACGCTTGAGGCGCTGCTCGTGGAAAAGAAGTATTCCACGATCCGCGACATTCTATCCACGATGAATCCCGCGGATATCGCCTCGGTCTTTGACGGGCTGGAGGAATCCCGCCTGCCGCTGCTGTTCCGGCTGCTGCCGAAGGAGCTGGCGGCCGAGACGTTCGTCGAAATGGAGCCGGACGCGCAGGAGCTGCTCATCCGCGGCTTTTCGGACTCCGAGCTGCGCGAGGTGCTCGACGAGCTGTATGTCGACGATGCCGTCGATATCGTGGAGGAAATGCCCGCGAATGTCGTGCGCCGCATCCTCTCGCAGGCGGACCCCGACATGCGCAAGGACATCAACGAGATCCTGCGCTACCCCGAGAATTCCGCAGGCTCCATCATGACAACGGAATATGTCTCGCTGCGCCCCGGCATGACCGTGGAGGAGGCCATCCTCCGCATCCGCCGCACGGGCGTCGACAAAGAGACGATCTACACCTGCTACGTCACCAAGAACCGCACGCTCATCGGTCTCGTCTCCGTCAAGGACCTGCTGCTGGCGCAGGACGATGACGAGACCGTCGACAAGATCATGGAGACGAACGTCATCTCCGTCCATACGCACACCGATCAGGAAGAAGTTGCCCGCATGTTCTCGAAATACAACTTCCTCGCCCTGCCGGTCGTGGACACGGAGAACCGCATGGTCGGCATCGTGACCTTCGACGACGCCATGGACGTCATGGAAGACGAGGCCACGGAGGACATGGAGATCATGGGCGGCATGACGCCGTCGGACAAGACGTATCTCCGCTCGTCCACGTTCGACCTCTTCAAGCACCGCATCCCCTGGCTCATGCTGCTGATGGTCTCGGCCACGTTCACGGGCCTGATCATCACGCATTTTGAAAGCGCGCTGGCCGCGCAGGTCGCACTGACGGCCTTCATCCCCATGCTCATGGACACGGGCGGCAACTCCGGCTCGCAGTCCTCCGTCACGGTCATCCGCTCGCTGTCGCTCGGCGAGATCGAGTTTTCCGATCTGCCGCGCGTCGTGTGGAAGGAGATCCGCACGGCCGTGCTCTGCGGCATCTCGCTGGCAGCCGCCTGCTTTGCCAAGATCATGCTCGTCGACCGGCTGATGCTCGGCAACGAGGATGTCACCTGCCTCGTTGCGCTGGTCGTATGCGCCACCATGGCGCTGACCGTACTCGTGGCCAAGGTCATCGGCTGTGTGCTGCCGATGCTGGCCAAGAAGGTCGGCTTCGACCCGGCCGTCATGGCAAGCCCGTTCATCACGACGATCGTCGACGCCCTGTCTCTGCTGATCTACTTCGGCATTGCGAGCGTCCTGCTGCTGAACTGAAAAACACGATCCCGGATGCAGCCGCATCCGGGATGTTTTTTATACATTATATGCCTGGTCAGGGCATTGGCAGAGTAGAAAGTTCAGGCTGCCAGATTTGTCATTGCGAGGCCCCGAAGGG
>NZ_JBBMFF010000142.1:0-13032 GCF_040096185.1 Faecousia intestinalis
CGTACACGCCGCCGGAGAAAATGATTTCCATTTTCTTTGCGCCTGCGGGCGCAAACTCTGCGAGGCTTTTTCGACAGTCTGCCGGGTGCGCCGCGGAAGCAGCGGCGCACCCGTGCTTTTTCTGTTTTTTGAACCGGAAGGAGAGAATGAACCATGCAGGAAACGGAATTCCAATTTGCGGGCGCGCAGGGGACGGAGCTTCCCGCGCGCCTGTGGCTGCCGGACGGGCAGCCACGCCTCGTGCTGCAGATCAGCCACGGTATGACGGAGCACAGCGGACGCTACGACACGCTGGCTGCCGCGCTGGCAGAGCATGGCATTGCCTGCGCGGCTTTTGACCTACGTGGGCATGGCCGCAATCCGGGCAGCCGTACCTGTGCCGACATGGGGCCGGACGGCTGGGAGCAGTCGCTTTCTGATCTGCAGCGCTTTTGTGAGAGACTGCGGGAGAGCTTCCCCGGTGTGCCGTTGGGAATGCTGGGCTTTTCCCTCGGCTCCTTCCTGCTGCGGGACGCGCTCTGTCGGGGCATGGTCGCTCCGGCGGGGGTGATCCTTGCGGGAACGGGCACGCAGCCGGGCGCGGTGCTTGCCGTCATACAGGCGATCGTCCGGGGCCAGCTGCGCCGGGCAAAGCCCGGCGGTACGACGCCGCTGGTGCAGAAGCTTTCCTTTGGCGCCTATAACCGGAAATTTGCGCCGAACCGCACCCGGGCGGACTGGCTCTGCGCCGACGAAGCAGCGCTCGACCGCTACTGCGCCGACCCGCTGTGCCGGCCGGATATCTCAGCGGCGCTGTTTCTGGAGCTGCTGAGCGCCATGCGCCGGACCGGCGGAAAGCGCGCGCTTGCGGGCTGGAACCGCTGCCCGATCCTGCTGCTGTCCGGCGCGGACGATCCTGTCGGCGCGATGGGAAGCGGCGTAAGGCAGCTCGGCGCGGCGATGGAACGGGCGGGACTCCCCGTGCAGACGGTCCTGCTGCCGGGCGCGCGGCATGATATCTTCCATGAGGAGGCGGGCGGCGCCGCCGCGCAGGCGCGCAGCCGCATTCTGCGCTTCTGCGAAACGATACTGGCGGAGTCGGAGAAGCCGCGGAATCAATCGCCTGCGGAGAAATAGGGGCGCGGAAATAGCTCCCTTCCCACAAAAACCGGAGACCCGGCGAAAGCTGCTGTGAAGTGCTTCCGCCGGGTCTCCGACTGATTTTATGCCTATTATTCCTCCGTCAGCAGGTGACGGGCCAGCTCTTCGTTCTCTGCGGCCAGCTCCCGCAGGCTGCGGATATTTTCGGCCTCGAACATCTGCTCGGCCATGGCCGTGTCGATGAGGTCGCACAGCGAGGCGGCGTTCGCCTCCTCCAGCGGGAGGTAGAGGTCCTGCCCGAGGTAGTCGAGGAAGCCGCTGACCTTCGGGTCGTAGACGACGCCGACCATCGGCACGCCCTGCCCGGCGGCAAAGATCAGCGTGTGCAGCCGCATGGCGATGACGAGCGACATCCGGCGGATGAGTGCCACGATCTCCGTGCCGTTGCTCCCGGCCTCCAGCAGCAGGTACGGGCAGCGCAGCTGCGCGGCGACGGCGTTCAGCGCGGCGCGGTCACGGCACGGCTCCATGGCATAGAGCACCGGCGTCAGGCCGTACTCCCGGTGGGCGTATTCCGCTGCGTTCGCAAAGGCGGCGATGTGACGGTCGAAGTCCTTCCACGGGCGCAGAGCGAACAGGGCATAGCGCGTGCCTTCTGCCAGACCGCTGCGGTGCAGGAAGCTGTGGATGGCGGGCGTGTCGCCCGGATCGATCAGCAGGGCGGGGTCCGCCGTCAGGCGGATCTCCGGCGTCGTCACGCCGAGGGCGCGGAGCGTCTCCTCGGAGTAGCGGTCGCGCAGGGAGATGATCTCGGCGTAGCGGTTGAGCGTTTTGGCGGTGCGTTCGCAGTTGCGCGGGCGCGAGACGGGGCCGACGCCGCAGCCATAGAGCATGACGCGGCAGCCCGCGCGGGCGGCCATGCGGATGCTCGAAAGGTAATAGAGGAGCGAGCGCGTGCTCGTGGTGTCCTGAATGAGGGTGCCGCCGCCGCTGAGGTAGAGCTTCGCGTGGTGCATCCTGCGGCGGATGGCGAGCAGCCGGAACGTATAGAGCGAATCGACGCAGGCGGCCGCGCGCGTCTCCTTCGGCGTGCGGCTGAGGGCACAGATCGGCAGATCAGGGTCGATGTGGCGCAGCTGGGCAACGATGGCGTCGAGAATGGCGTTGTCACCGCCGTTGCCCTTGCCGTAGGCCCCGCAGATCACGACGCCGTCGCGCTCAAGCTTCGGGCGGCGGAAGCGGCGGATGATGATCTCGTAATAATGCTTCTGCTTTTCAACCATGGCCTGCACGGAGAAGTCGCGCTTCGTCTTTTCATAGAGTGCCTCGCCCATGCCGCGGCGCTTTGCGGCATCTGTCGCCAGCGTGAGCATGTGGGCCGTGAGCGCGGAGACATCCTGCGGCTCGAACAGCAGGCCGTTTTCGCCGTCGTCGATGAGGTAGGGCACGCCGCCAACGTTCGAGGCGATGGTCGCGCAGTGCATGCGCGCGCCCTCCGTCAGGGCATAGGGGAAGGTCTCGGACAGCGACGTGAGCACATTGACATCCAGTGCCTGATAGAAGCTGTTGACGTCCTCGAGCCAGCCGGGGAAGAATACCGTGCCCTCCGGACACAGCTCCTTGGCCAGCGCGCGGATCTCTCCGGCCTGTTCACCGTCGCCCGCGATGGCAAGGCGGATGTCCGGCACCTGCTTCACGGCCGCGGCAAAGGCGCGCACGAGCGTCGTCATATCCTTGACGGGGGAGATGCGGGCGGCAATGCCGAACACGACGGTTTTGTCCGTCGGCGTCAGGCCGATGCCGCGCAGCCACTCATCCCGCGGGACGGTCTTGAGCGGGGTGGAGAAGTCGACGCCGTTATACAGCGGGAAAATGCGCTGCGGGTCGAACCCGCGCGAAATAAGGAGCTGGCGCATGCCGTCCGAAACGCCGATCCACGCGTCAAAGCGGCGCAGCGCGACCTTGTTGATGTTGCCGTAGGTCAGCGCGGCCAGCGGGCGGCCGAGATAGTCGAGCCGGTAGTCGCTGTGGATGGTGGAGATGACGGGGATGCGCGCCTGCCGCTGCACGAGCGCACCGATCATGTTCGCGCGGGCGCCGTGGCAGTGCAGCAGCTGGCAGTCGTCGTGCCGGATGATGGCAAGGATGCGCTTGCGCACCGCCATGGGGTTGCTGCCTTCAATGACGGTCGTCGGGATGCCGAGACAGCGGGCCTCCTCGGCGAACGGTCCCTCCATAAAGCAGATCAGGTGGACATCCTCCGTGCGGTTCAGGCCCTGCAGCAGGGAAAGAACGTGCGTTTTCGCGCCGCCGACGTCGCCGCCGGAGATCAGATGGATGAGTTTCATACGGTCATACCTCAAAATGGGCAGATCAGCTTGTCAAAAAAGTCTCTGCGGGCTTTTTCGCCAAGCTGCTTTCAGAATTGCAAAATTAGTTTTTGTGTTTTTATTTTGCAATTCTGCCGCTGCGGCGGGTAATTTGACGCGAAAGGAAACCCTGACGGTTTCCTTTCACACTATCCTTCCCTCCGAAGCTTTTGACTTGGCAGGTTTTGACAACCTGATATCACTTGTGCCTCTTGTTGCCTCTTGCAATTCCGCGGCAAATCTGATAGAATCAGCTTGCCTGAATATTCATTATAATATATTTTGCGGAAAGAAGCAATCGGATTTCTCCCGTTTTTTCCGCCAACTGGAGGTTATCTTATGAAAATCGTCAAGAACGGCCGCCTGTTCGGCAAGCTGAACATCGTCGATGTACTCATCCTGCTTGTCGTGATCGCCGCTGTGGCCTTCCTCGCCGTGCGCATGGTGGGCGGAAGCGGCGGCGAAACGATCGCTGCCGACGAGCCGAGTGCGCAGGCGAACCTGCGCTACACCGTCCTGTGCGAGGACATGCCCCTGATGCAGGCGGAGAACGCCGTGACTGCCGTGACGGCGGAGGACTATGAGCTGAAGCTTGACGACGATTCCACCCTTAAGGTCAGTCCGAATCAGATCTTCAACAGCAACAAGTTCCAGGATGCGCAGATCACCTCGGCGGAAATTCTGCCGCAGGACGACAGCGCAGACGGCCAGCGCGTGACGGTCCGCTTTGTGATCGAGGCCGCTGCCAAGAACACCGTCGGTTCCTTCGTCGTCGGCACGCAGGAGGTCCGCATCGGCCGCGACTATATCGTCAAGACCGTGGATATCGAGATGCTCGGCACGGTCAGCGCCATGGAGAAGCTTCATGGATGAGCTGCTGAGGACCAGTCTGCTCTGGCGGCTGTTCGCGGCGCTTGCGGCCTTGTACCACCGCACGTTCCTGCCGCGGATGTTTGCGGCGATCCACCGCGCGTTTGCGGAGTCTTTGCCCGGCCGGGCGCTGCGCCGCCTGCTCGGCGGGCAGCCCGCCGTGGAGCGCTCGGCCTACCGCAGGCTGATGGATCGCGGCAATGCGTGGCTGTGCGGCATCGGGGCGCGCGTCGTGCCGGTACTGGAGGACAGCCTTGCCTACCGCATTTACCGCCGCGTCATGGCAGCGCTGCGGAACAGCCTCCTGCTCGGCTGGCTGTTTGCGGGCGGCATGACGGGCTTCCTGCTGTTCCTGTTCTCGTCCTATGCGATCATGGACTACCTGCTGCGCGATGTGCTGCAGCTGGCGGCCATCGCCTCCGTCTGGGATGAGCTGCTGATGCTCTTCTCGCTCGTGTGGGTCATCCACCGCCGCGTCGACACAAGGCGCCCGCTTTCCAGCACGGCCAACGGCATCGGCCTGTGGATCGCGTTCTATCTCACGGTGGGCGTGCTCCTGCTGATGACGGTCCGCCCTGCGCCGACCGTGAATTTCACGGGCTTCCGAGCGAGCATGGAATATCTGGCGGTGTTCTATCTTGTCACGCATCTCATCCGCGACGAGCGCGATTTCCGTGAGATGTACCTCACCATGGTCATCATTGCCACGGTGCTGGCCCTGCACGGCATCTGGCAGTTCATCATCGGTGTGCCCATTCCTGCAAGCTGGACGGACGCCGCCGAAGGCGCGGTGCGCACGCGTGTCTACTCCATCTTCAGCAATCCGAACATTATGGGCGCCTATATGATCCTGTTCGCGCCGATGACCATCGGTCTGGCCTATGCCTGTGAGCGTCCGTCGCAGAAGGTGCTGTTCTGGCTGTGCGGTCTTGCCATGTGTGCGGGCTGCCTGTTCACGATGTCGCGCGGCGCGTGGCTCGCGCTGGCCATTGCGGCCGTGCTGTTCGCCCTGCTCATCGACCGCCGCCTGCTGGCCCTGATGCTCGTGTGCGGCGCGGTGGCCTGCACGCTGCCGTTCGTGCGCAGCCGCATCGGCTATCTGTTCACGCCGCAGTTCGCGGACTCGAACGCCCGCGGCGGCCGCGCGAAGCGCTGGGCCACGGCCATCGGCTATCTCAAGACTACGGACCCGGTCTTCGGCATGGGCTACGGCATGTACGGCGGCGCCGTCGCGGTGCAGAATCCCGTCCTGCCGTGGGTCGAGTATATGTATGTTGATAACTATTACGTCAAGATCCTCACGGAGAACGGCATTGTCGGCGTGACGGCCTTCGGCATGATGCTGCTTGGCCTCGTCGGCAACGGCCTGCGCGCCTGTGTGCGCACGGCAAAGACCCGCTGGTCGCCGCTTTGCGCGGGCATGCTGTGCGGCCTCATCGGCGTGCTGATCCACAGCGTGTTTGAGAGCATCTGGGAGGAGCCGTATATGATGGCGCTGTTCTTCGCCGTCGCAGCCATGCTGGCCTGGGCCGGCCTGCTGCGCCGCCGGACACAGGAAACCGCCTGAAAGCATACGTTGTAAAAATGCTGTAAAATATGTTGGAATCCCAACATATTTTGCAGCGTTTTTTATTTTTCTTGCAATTTATGAAAAATCCTTGGAAAAATTGTGAAAAAATATTTAAGAAAACACTTGTTTTTCCGACGCGGACGTATTACAATGGGGGAACAATACCGGCTTCGGCCGGTTACATCATATCAAGGAGGAAAACGTATGAAAAAGAAGCTGAAGCAGCTGCTTGCGCTGGTCCTGACCCTTGCGGTCGTCATGGGCTTCGCGCTGCCGGCCGCCGCGGCCGATCCTGGCCCCAGGGTCACGATCGAAAAGGTCAGCAATGACGCCGTGACTGCGGAACCGGAAATGCATACAGCCGAAACGAAGGAAGATACGCCGCAATATGCAGACACCGACATGGTCCGTGTCTCCATTACGCTGGCGGGCGCTTCGACCGTCGATGCGGGCTATGCCACGCGCGGCATCGCGAACAATGCTGCGGCGGACATCTACCGCACGGGTCTGAAGGTCCAGCAGCAGGCGATGGCACAGCGCATCTCACAGGATGTGCTCGGCGGCGAGGCGCTCGATGTCGTCTGGAACATGACGCTCCTGACGAACACGATCTCTGCCAACGTGCCCTATGGCAAGATCGAGGCGATCGAAGCGCTTGACGGCGTGGCTTCCGTCACGCTCGAGAACCGCTATGAGCCGGATGTCGTCTCCACCGGCGATGCCGATCCCGACATGGCTACCTCCGGCGCGATGATCGGCTCCACGGCCGCCTGGGCAGACGGCTACACCGGCGCGGGCAGCCGCATCGCTGTCATCGACACCGGCACGGACACCGACCACATCTCCTTTGACGGCAAGGCGTTCGAGTATTCCCTCGAGCAGCTGGCTGCCGATGCGGGCAAGAGCAAGGACGAGTTCGTTGCTTCTCTGGACCTGCTCGATGTTGACGAGATCGCCGCTGTTCTGCCGAAGCTGAACATCAGCAAGCTTGTCCCCGATGCGAGCAAGCTCTATCTCACCAGCAAGCTCCCGTTCGCGTTCAACTATGTGGACGAGGACTTCGACATCACGCACGATAATGACAAACAGGGTGAGCACGGCTCCCACGTCGCCGGTATCGCCACGGCGAACCGCTATGTCTCCGACGGCAAGGGCGGCTATGAAAAGGCGCTCGATTCCGTGTTTGTGCAGGGCGTTGCCCCCGATGCCCAGCTCATCACGATGAAGGTCTTCGGCAAGGGCGGCGGCGCATATGATTCCGACTACATGGTCGCCATCGAAGACGCCGTGATGCTCGGCTGCGACGCCGTGAACCTGTCTCTCGGCTCCGGCAACGCGGGCTTTACCACCCCCGATGCGAAGTATCAGAGCATCCTGGATAAGCTGGCCGAGACCGACACCGTCGTTTCCATCTCTGCAGGCAATTCCTCCAGCTGGCCGGAAAACTCTGTTAACGGCACGGGTGCCCTGTATCTGGACGATGTGAACTTCGCCACCGGCGGCTCCCCCGGCTCCTACAAGAACTCCTTCGGCGTGGCCTCCGTGGATAATTCCGGCACGACCGGCTACTCCTTCTCCTATGGCGACGGCGCGAAGGTCTTCTACACCGATACCGCGGACAGCGGCTATACGAACAAGGCCTTTGCAACGCTCGATACCTCTGCCGACGGCAGCGGCACCGAATATGAGTATGTCTACTTCGAGAACACCGGCGCGGATGCCGACGGCAACAGCCTCCTGACGGACTATGCCGACGTCGTCTCCGGCAAGATCGCCTTTGTCTTCCGCGGCACGAGCTCCTTCTATCAGAAGCACATGGCCGTAGCTGCAGCGGGCGCCGCCGGCGCAGTCGTCTGCAACAACCAGGCAGGCGTGATCCGCATGGATCTGTCCGACTCCACCGCGACCATCCCGTGCATCAGCATCCTGCAGACGGAAGCGGCCGACATCAAGGCGGCCTCCACCCCGGTCTATGCCGAGGACGGCACGACCGTGCTCTACTACACCGGCAAGCTGACCGTCTCTGGCAAGATGAGCACGAGCACCGGTTCCTCCGGTTCCTACACCATGAGCGACTTCAGCTCCTGGGGTGTTCCGAGCGATCTGAGCATGAAGCCCGAGATCACGGCTCCCGGCGGCAACATCTATTCCGTCAACGGTGCCGTGGCAGGCGGTCAGGCCTATGAGGTCATGAGCGGCACGTCCATGGCGGCCCCGCAGGTCGCCGGTATGGCAGCCCTCGTGGCGCAGTACATCCGCGAAAACGGTCTGAAGGAAAAGACCGGCGTCTCCGTGCGTCATCTGGCCCAGAGCCTGCTGATGTCCACGGCCGAGCCCGTCTATGATGCCAGCACCAAATCCTGGTATTCCATCCTGAGGCAGGGCGCAGGCCTTGCCAACGTTTCCAATGCGATCCATGCCGAGAGCTACGTCCTTGTGAACGGCCAGCCCGACGGCAAGGTCAAGGTGGAGCTCGGCGACGATCCCGACCGCACGGGCGTCTACTCCGCAGACTTCACCCTGAACAACCTTACGGACGAGGCCATTGAATACACCCTCTCCGCCGATGTCTTCACGCAGGCTCCGGCCTCTGTCGACGGCGTCCTGTATCTTCTGCCGAAGACCGTGTCCATGGCAGCCAATGTTGTCTGGACGGTTGACGGCAAGGTCCTGACCGCTCCGTCGGAGCTCACTGCCTATGACTTCGACAAGGACGGCGACACCGATGCCGACGACGCACAGCTCCTGCTCGACGACGTCACGGCCGGCGCGGGCAAGCTCAAGGCTGATGTCGACGGCGACGGCGACACCGACACGCACGATGTCTCCGAGCTGCTGAAGCTCATCTCCGCTGCAAAGGTCGTTCTCCCGGCCGATGGCAGCATCTCCGTCCATGTGACGTTCTCCCTCATCGACGAGGAGAAGGAATTCCTTGACGCCTACTACACGAACGGCGCTTATGTCGAGGCCTTCCTGTATGCCAATCCCGTTTCCGCGGAAGACGGTGTCGAGCGCGTTTCCCATTCCATCCCCGTGCTGGGCTTCTATGGCAACTGGTCCGATGCCTCCATGTTCGATAAGGGCACGCTGTCCGAGTACTGGTACGAGAAGGAGACCCGCAACCCGTATCTCCCGGATTCCGACGGTTCTCCCAACATGTTCGGCAACATGGCCACCGTCAAGTATGCCAACGAGGACGGCGAGTACTACTACTTCGGCAACCCGCTTGCCGAGGACGACGAGTATGTGCCCGCGCGCAACGCCCTGAACAACGAGAACGGCGATCAGATCTTCAAGCTCTACTTTGCCTCCATCCGTAATGCGGGCGATGCCAAGTATGTCATCTCCGATGCGGAGACCGGTGAGGTCTATGTAGAAGAGGATCTTGGCCCTGTTTCCGCCGCCTTCTACTATGCCAACGGCGGAAGCTGGCAGGACACGCAGAAGGCCGTGAACCTCGGCTGGTCCGGTACGAAGGCCAACGGCGAGAAGCTCCCCGAGGGCACGACGGTCAACATCTCCCTTGTGCTGGCTCCGGAGTATTACCGCAAGGCCGACGGTACCTATGACTGGGACGCTCTCGGCAGGGGCGCGAGCCTGAGCACGATGACCACCATCGACAACACGGCTCCGGAGATCGAGGACGTGTCCGTCAGTCTGGTGGACGGCTCCCTTGACGTCGCAGCGAAGGACAACGAGTATGTCTCCGTCGTCGCTCTGTATGATGCGGCCGGCTCGAAGGCGCTGACCTATGTCGCGCCGAATCAGGAAACTGCCGGTGAGACGCAGCATGTCCGTCTGGATGTGAGCAAGGTCGTCGGCAAGACGTTCCTGCTGCAGGTCTATGACTATGCCATGAACGTCTCCACCTATAAGGTCTCCTATGATTTCCTGCCCGATATCGACGGCTACTACACCTTCTTCGATCTGAATAAAAAGCAGTGGTACACCTACACCGAGGACGCCTCCGAGTCCGCCGCCATGGGCGCGACGAACCTGAAGCTCTACGCTGCCGAGTATGCCGACGGCTATGTCTTCGCCATTGACGAGAAAAATGCCCTGTATGTCATGCCGGACAACGACTTCGCCAATGTGACGAAGATTGCAGATCTCGGCGCAGCCTCCGGCCCGCTGAGCTATGACTTCTTTGTCAGCGACATGGCCTATAACGCAGCGGAGAAGGAAATGTACTTCCTCGCATACTCCGAGGCCAATGAGCTCGGCGCTTCCTATCTGTTCAAGCTCGACCTGCTGACCGGCGCAACGTCGCTCGTCGGCGAGATGGGCAAGGACATCTGGACGCTGGCCTCCGACGGCTCCAATGGCTTCTATGGCCAGGGCACGTTCGACAACAAGCTCTATCACTTCACGGCTGCTACGTTCGCAGAGCCGGAGGATCTCGGTGCACTGGACGACGAGCTGTCCATCTACATGGCACAGTCCTCGCTGGCATGGGATGCCAAGAACCAGAAGCTCGTTTTCACGCTGGCGACAGCGTCGAGCTTCACGGGCCAGATCCTCAATTCTGCGATCTACACCATCGATCCGACGACGCGCGAGAGCAAGAAGCTTGCGGATCATTCCAGCCTGTCCGTCATCCTCGGCTGCTATGTCAAGGCGGGCCGCACGGACGACGCCTCCCATTTTGCTCCCAGCACCGAGGCCATGGCGGTCTCCCTTTCCGAAAGCTCGCTGTCCCTCCTTGTCAACGAAAAGGCCACGCTGACCGCGCAGGCCAACCCGTGGACGCTGAGCGACCGCAGCGTGACGTGGTCCAGCTCCGATGATTCGGTTGTGACCGTCAAGAACGGCGTCGTGACCGGCGTCGGCGAGGGCAGCGCCGTTATCACGGCAGCCTCTGCCGTCGATCCTGAGGTCAAGGCGGAGTGCTACGTTACCGTTACTACGCTCCACATCACCGTGGAAGGTGCGCTGCAGGATAAGGACGGTCATGCCCAGTTCTATCAGTGGAATCTGGAGAACAAGAGCTGGACGCCCGGCAAGCTCATCAAGGACGGCGAGATCAGCATCGAGTCCACGACGCTGGCAAGCTCCGACCTCATGTACCTGATGGATGCGACGGCGGATTCCTGGGCCATGCACAAGATCAACACCGCCACGGGCGAGGACCTCGGCTCCGCCAACGGCGCAGGCGTCCCGCTGTGGGATATGGCCTACTCTTCTCTCTTCAGCACCGAGGAGCAGGATCAGATCGTGGGTGTCTATTACTACTACCTCTTCTCGCCGAAGGATCCGATGAATCTGGATGCATACGGCTTCAAGCTTCAGAGCTTCCTGCAGCAGGTCGGTGCAAGCTACTTCACCGCCATCGCCTCTGCGGGCGAAACGTCAGTCAAGCTCAAGAGCGGCGAGACCGTCCCGGCCGAGATGTTCCTTGCGCTGGACAATAAGGGCAATATGTGGGTCCTCAACCTCTATTACACCGAAGCGGACGGCTATAGCCTGAGCGGCGGCTGCTACGAGACCACGCTGCCTGAGCTGGCCTTCGGCGGCCATGAGGACTCCATGTACTGCTCGCTCGTCATGGCCGACGAGGGAACGACGGACGGCCTGACGCTCTTCCTGTCCTACTTCACCGGCGACACCAATGAGCTCTATATGCTCAACCTCATGCAGAGTTCCGACGGCCTGTACTTCGACGCGACGGATGTCGGCAATGTCGGCGATTCCGTCTGGCCCGCGACGGTCAACCGTGTCTACGGCAATGCCAGCATCAAGGGCATCCAGACTGCGGAGGCCGCTGCGGAGAAGAACGATATCGAGCTCACCGCGCAGACCGTGTCCGCAGAGAAGATCGAGCGCAGCACACAGGAAGCCTCCGGCAGCCTCAACACGGTTTCGAATGCCGCAGCTCCTGCCGCGCAGCGCGTCGCTGCCGTGAAGGGCGGCTCCATGACCGCCAACGGCGATGTGGACCTGACCCTGACGGCCGACGAGGCCACGACGAACGGCCTGCTTGAGATCACCTGGGATCCGTCCCTGATGGACTATGTCTCCGGTGTGAGCACGGCGCAGCTCTCGAGCTTCCAGCCCGCCGAGGGCAAGCTTCTCTTCGGCTATGCCGCCGAAAAGGAGATCGCCAGTGACGCCGTTCTGGCGAACCTGAAGTTCCGCCCGAAGGACGATGTTCACTGCGACCTCGAGGTGCAGGTCAAGACGCTGCAGCGCAATGCGGAAAGCGGCCTTGATCTCAGCGAGACCATTGTCGTGAAGAACGAGAATGTCGAGCACAACTGGGGCGAATGGATTGTCACGAAGCAGCCGACCTGCTTCGCGCCGGGCGAGGAGACCCGCGTCTGCGCCGACTGCGGTGCAGAGCAGACCCGCGAGATCCCCGCAAGCACCGAGAACTGCCCGTCCAAGGCCTTCTCCGACCTGGACAACACGCAGTGGTATCATGAGGGCGTGGATTACGTGCTGAACAACGAGCTCATGCTCGGCGTCGGCGGCAGCCTGTTCGAGCCGGACGGCACGGTGACCCGTGCGCAGCTCGCTATGGTGCTGTACCGCGTGGCCGGCAAGCCTGATGTGAAGAACACCGCCAATCCGTTCAAGGATGTCACTGAGGGCGTCTGGTATGCCGACGCCGTCAAGTGGGCGGCGGAAGCCGGTGTCGTCAAGGGCATCAGCGCCGACGAGTTCGCTCCCGAGGTGCCCGTTACCCGTCAGGAGATCGCTACGATGCTCTATCGCTTCGCCAAGGCCGAGGCCGTTGCGGAGGATAAGCTCGCCGCCTTCCCGGATGCAGCCTCCGTCGCCGATTGGGCGAGGGATGCCATGAACTGGGCAGTCGCCACCGGCCTCATCAACGGTGTGAAGGCTGCCGACGGCACGGTCACGCTCGATGCACAGTCCGGTGCAACGCGTGCGCAGATCGCAACGCTGCTCATGCGCTTCCTCAAGGGCTGATCTCATAAGTAAAAAATTTCCCTCCCGGTTCGCCGGGAGGGAAATTTTTATATTTCGAAGCACTTTTTGTAGGGGCGGGGCATGCCCCGCCCAGCGTGGAGCCTGCAGTCCGTACAGGCTGCCGATAAAGCCGTAAAAACCAATTGCGTCTGTAGCGGCGCTCACTGCGCAGCCGTTGGCGGCTTTGCCGCCTTACGGATGCGGCGTGCCCCT
>NZ_JBBMFF010000143.1:0-12391 GCF_040096185.1 Faecousia intestinalis
AGGGGAGCGGCATGCCGCTCCCGGCGCAATGCTGCCAACTGGTACAGACTGCCGTCAAAATGGGAAAGGTTCCCGGGTTTGTCATTGCGAGGCCCAAACAGGCCGTGGCGATCTCGCAGTGCCCAGTAGGATCGCGGGGAAGCTATCGGCAAAATCGTAACTGCCTTCCCGAGATTCCCACGTCGCTTCGCTCCTCGGAATGACAAATCGGGGGAGCACGGTGGTGCACCAGCGCCCCTGCGCGTTTGAATTGTCCTGTACAGACCCAAAACAAAATAGCGCACCCGCTGCGGGTCTCCGCAGCGGGTGATTTTATGTTGCCCTATTGCAAAAACAGAAAGATCGCCAGCGTCATCAGCACGGAGCCGGAGTCCTCGTTGCCCTCCGACAGGAGCAGCAGCAAAATGAGCACGACCAGCACATCACCGCTGTCCATGCCGGGGATCAGCCCCTCCAGAAACGGCAGCCGCAGCGGTGGGCGCGGCGGACCGGGCGGCGGGGGAGAACACGGCGGCGGTCCCGGCGGCTGCGGCGCAGGCGGCGGACCGGGGGAACACGGCTGCCCCGGCGGTGGGCCGGGCGGACGCTTCGGCTCCGGGACGGGCTTGCGTTGGTATTGCCCGCCGGGCGTTGGGGTATAACGGTTATACATCGTTCGGCCCTCCCAGCAGGCCGCCGTGCTGCTTCAGCGCGCCGCCTGCGATCTGCGAGATGCGCGCGATGCGCATCGCGCGGTCGAGCTTTTCTCGCCGCTCCGGGCGCAGATAGGGCTTGAGCGCCGCAAGCAGCGCCTCCTGCGGCCCGTCCTTCTGATTCGCCTGCCGGACGAGCTGCAGGATGCCGCGCACGAAGGCCTCGTCGCCGGGCGGCGGGCCGGGTGACGGCCCGGGCGGCGGACCGGGGGGCGGGGGCGCATCGGGCGGCCGCATGCCGAGCGACTGCGCGAATGACATCAGCTGCGCCATGGAATTCGGGTCGTTCAGGACCTGACTGAGCTTTTCCTCCAGATTTTCCGTGCCGATCACCTGCCCTGCTTCAGCTTTTCCAGCAGAGCGGCCGCCTGCGGGTCGTCCAGCAGCGGCTTCAGCATGGCCTGCGCCCCCGCCATGTCGCCGCGCTGCGCCGCTGCCGCCGCCTGCTGCAGCGTCTGCCCGCCGCCGCGGGAGAGCAGCGCAAGGAGCTGCTGTGCCTCCGGGGCGTGAAGGATCCGCTGCGCCTCTTTTTTTGCATCTTCCTGCTTCATAAATGATTGCCTCCCGCTCTGTGGCCTGCTATAATATATGCACCAAACGCGAAGGAGGTGACGCCATGAAGCTTCTGATCCTTTCGGATTCTCATGGCGAGCAGGAATTCATGCAGCTTGCCGTGCGGCGGGAGCGGCCGGACGCCGTGATCCATCTCGGCGACCACTGCGCCGATGCCGACCGTCTTGCGGAGGAATTCTGCGGCCTGCCGGTCCTGAGCGTCCGCGGCAACTGCGACCTGTGGGGCCCGCCGCGCGCGGAGACGCTGCTCCGGACCTTTGAGGGCGTGCGCATTTTTGGCGCGCACGGGCACCGCTACGGCGTCAAGCAGGGGCTGCTCCGCTTTTCTCTTGCGGCGCAGGAGCAGCAGGCGCAGGTCGCGCTGTTCGGCCATACCCACATTCCCTATTGCAGGCAGGAGGGCGGCCTCTGGCTGCTGAATCCCGGCGCCTGCGGCGGCCGCGCTCCGAGCTGCGGCATCGTGACGGTGGACGGCGGCAAAGCAGTCTGCTGCGTGAAAGATCTGTTACTGGAGGAAACCTTATGATCCTTGCAATCGATATCGGCAATACCAACGTCGTCCTCGGCGGCATCGAGGGGAACGACATCCTGTTTGAGGCGCGCATGGCAACGGACTCCATCAAGACGTCCGATCAGTACTGTGCGGAGCTCAAGAACATTTTGGCGCTGTTCGACGTCGTTCCGTCCATGATCGACGGCACGATCGTCGCCTCCGTCGTGCCGCCGGTGCTCAATTCGTTCCGCACCGCCATCCGCAAGCTGACGGGGAAGAGCTGCCTTGTTGTCGGCCCCGGCATCCGCACGGGCCTGAACATCCGCATGGACAATCCCACGGAGATCGGCAGCGACCTCATCGTCGCCTCCGTCGCGGCCATCCATGACTATGGCGCGCCGCTGCTCATCGTAGATATGGGTACGGCGACGACCATCACGGCCATCGACAAGGACGGCGTCTATAGCGGCGGCTGCATCTGCCCCGGCCTGAAGATCTCGCTCGAGGCGCTGACCGGCCGCACGGCCCAGCTCCCCGGCATCAGCCTGGACGAGCCGCAGCGCGCCATCGGCAAAAATACGCGCGACGCCATGCGCAGCGGCATCATGTTCGGTGCGGCAGCCATGCTCGACGGCCTGCTCGACCGCATGGAGCAGGAGCTTGGGACCCCGGCAACGGTCGTGGCGACGGGCGGCATCTCCAAATTCGTTGTGCCGCTGTGCCGCAGAAAGCTCCTCTACGACCGCACCCTGATGCTCAAGGGCCTGAACCTGCTTTATCAGCGCAATGTCCGCGCCTGAGCGGCGCGATCCGCAGGACGCCGTCTTTGCGCCGGAGGAGCTGCTCCGCGCGCTTCCGACGCCCTGCTATGTCTATGATGAGGCGCAGCTCCGCACCCGCGCGGCCCGGCTGCGCAGCGCCTTTTCGTGGAGCGCCGGGTTCCGGGCCTGGTTCCCGGTGCGGGCGCTGCCGAACCCGACCGTTCTGCGCATCCTGCGCGAGGAGGGGCAGGGGGCGCTGTGCGTCACGGCGGGGGAGTACCGGCTGGCGCTGGCCAGCGGCTTTTCCCCGGAGTCCATCCGCTTTGCGCCCGAGTTTCCCACGGACGCCGAGCTGGCCGTTCCGGCTGCGGACCTCGTGCTGGACGACGGCGGGCTGCTGCTCCGGCTGGAGCGGGAGCGTCCGCTGCCTGCGCGGCTCGGCCTGCGGCTTCGGCCGGAGCCGGACCGCAGCTTCCACAAGGCGGAGGCCACGCGCTTCGGAATGCGGACGGGCGAGCTGCTGGATACGGCGCAGGAGCTGCGGCTCAAGGGCGTGCGCGAGGTCGGCCTGAGCGCCATGCTCGGCCTCGGCCTGCGCGATCCCGAGGCCTTTTCCGCGCTGGCCCGCGCCCTGTTCACCTGCGCGGCGGCTCTGCATGACAGCTTCGGCCTGCAGGTGTCCTATTGCTGCCTCGGCGGAGGTCTCCCGGTGGCCCATCGCCGCACGGAGCGCGACGCCGACATCGCGGCCGTCTCCCGTGGGGTGCAGGCGGAATTTTCCCGGATCATGGAGCCTGCCGGTTTGGGCGGCGTGCCCGTGGAGACGGGTCTTGGCCGCTGGCTCACGGCCCATGCAGGCATTCTGCTTACAACGGTGACAGGCGTCAAGCGCGGCGCGCAGGATTGGCTCGGGGTGGATGTCAGCCGCGCCGATCTGCTCCGGCCGGAGCTCTACGGGACGTATCATCATATCTCTGTCCTCGGCGACGACCGTGTGGAAGGGCGGCGGCGCTATGCCGTCGGCGACCGCATCCCGGAGCCGCGCGAACCGTTCGGCCAGCGCCTTCTGCCGGAATGCCGCAGAGGCGCGCGCCTTGTCATCCATGACGTCGGGGCCTATGGCGCGTCCATGGGCTATTCCTATGGTCTGACGCCGCACTGCGCGGAATATCTCTATCAGGCGGACGGCACGCTTCGCTGCATCCGCCGCGCGCAGCGGGAGGACGAGCTGTTCTCCACGCTCGACGAAAACCCGGACTTTACAGCGCCAGCAGAAACGCCGTCAGGGCAAGCAGAAAGCCAACGCCCATCAGAAGGGTGACGGCAGTCTCCACCGCGGCGGCAATGCTGCCGAATTTCCGCTTGCGGCGGCGCGGCGCGGGCTGCTCGGGCAGATAGGCGGTCAGATCGATCACGGAATTCATGAACATGCACTTCTTTCCTGTTATTTTTGCCGGGCAGCTCCGGTTTTGCGGCCCGAACGCTTAGCATGCTCCTATCATACAGGACGAGGTGTCCAATAAATCGGACTTTGGAGGATTTCTATGCTGGAATTTGAATTTTCTTCGCACGGAGCCGGAATGATCCACGCCTATCGCTGGGAGCCGGAGGGCCAGCCGCGCGGCGTGGTGCAGATCATCCACGGCATCGCGGAGTATGTGCCGCGCTATGCCGGGTTTGCGGCCTTCCTCAATGCCCACGGCTTGCTCGTCACGGGCGAGGACCACATGGGCCACGGAAAATCCCACGGTACGGAGCCCTGTCATTTCTCCGGCGGTTGGTGCGCCGCCGTGGACGACAGCATGGAGCTGCTGCGCCGCACGCAGCGGGACTATCCCGGCGTGCCGTATTTCGTGCTGGGCCACTCCATGGGCTCATTTTTGACGCGCACGCTGCTGTTTCGCTATCCGGACGCCGGGCTGCGCGCCGCCGTCATCTGCGGCACGGGCTGGCAGCCTGCCCCGGTGCTTGCGGCGGGCCTTGCCCTGTGCGGGCTGGAAAAGCTGCGCCTTGGCGAGACCGGCCGCAGCAAGCTGCTGGCAAACCTGATGTTCGGCGCGTATAACCGGAAATTCCCGGACGCCCGCACGCCGAACGACTGGATCTGCAGCGATCCCGAGGTCGTTGCAAAATACACGGCCGACCCGCTGTGCGGGCAGGACGCGACCATCGGCCTGACGCGCGAGATGCTGCGCGGCATCCGCATGATCCAGAGGCCCGCCAATCTGCAGCGCATGGACAAGGCCCTCCCGGTATTTTTCATCGCCGGAAGAAGCGACCCCGTGGGCAATATGGGCCGCGGGGTGGAAAAGGCGGCGACTGCCTTCCGTGCGGCCGGGATGCAGGATGTGACCTGCAAGCTCTATGACGGGCGGCACGAGATCCTCAACGAGAAGAATCGGCATACCGTCTATGACGACGTACTTGCATTTTATGAGCGGCATCTGGGCTGATCCAATGAAAATTGTTACCTTTTTGTAATGTTTTTCGGCCGCAGAACTTGTTAAAAGACCTCTGAATCTTGACGAACGGGAACGGTTTTGTTAAAATGGGGTAGAATCCCGAAAGAAGGAGTTACCCTATGAAGCGAATTCTGTGCGGCGCGCTTTCTGCGCTGCTGATCTTTACCGGCATACAGCTGCCCGTGCGGGCAGAGACGGCCGGGACCGAGGAAACGGCTGCCGTGCAGCCGGAGGAGACCGCTGCGACGGAGCCGGTGGAGTCCGTTCCGGAGGAAACGCAGGCTCCCGAGACGATCGGGCCGGATGCAAACGAGCGCGCCCCGCAGGCCATGACGGTCAGCGACAGCGGCATCGCTATGCTCGAGGAGCTGGAAGGCCGCGGCGTCTCCAGCTTCCGCACGGCCCTGACGCAGGTGGAGAATAGCGTGAACAGCTTCCTCTCTGCAAACGGCCTGACCCTGACGCAGCAGCAGTTCGACGCGCTGGCCTCCCTGCAGTTCAACTGCTCTGCCGTGCTCTCGGGC
Source organism: Faecousia intestinalis (assembly GCF_040096185.1). Lineage (NCBI taxonomy): Bacteria > Bacillati > Bacillota > Clostridia > Eubacteriales > Oscillospiraceae > Faecousia > Faecousia intestinalis. The sequence goes on from NZ_JBBMFF010000143.1 coordinate 5,506, forward strand.
TGCCGCGTGACCCGACTGCTGACGGGCGGGGACTATACCGAGGTCAGCATGGCCAATGCGTGGTGCTCGTGGGTCAGCGTGGGCGGCAGCTATTCTTCCAAAATGCTCGAGCGGCGTATCCGCGAGCTGCAGGTCTATTTCTATGGCGACTATACCGGAAACGAGAGTGACCCCGGCTTCCGCTACCTTGTCCATATGCCGAACGGCGGCTCGCTGGAGGACAACCGTGTCCTGTGCTATCCGCGCGGCGAGACCTATGCCGCACTGCAGACGGCCACGCGCTCCGGCATGTATTTTGCCGGGTGGTACACGGCGGCCTCCGGCGGCGCGCACATTACCAATTCCACACCTGCGGCGGAGAATCTCATCGTCTACGCCCACTGGTCTTCGACCCCGGTCGAAAACCCGAACGAGGACAACGGCGGCAGCGGCGAGGATCCCGTCATGCTGAAGACGAGCGAGGCCTGCATCCAGTTTATCAAGGATCACGAGGGCTTCAGCAAGTTCGCCTACTGGGATTACGGCCAGTGGACGATCGGCTATGGCACGCGCTGTGAAGAAAATGAATTCCCCGACGGCATCACGGAGGAGGAAGCCGACCAGCGCCTGCGCCTGATGCTGGTGGACTTTGAAAAAATGGTGGACGACGTGCTCGACGCCTCGCCGCTGGTCCACACGCAGTCGCAGTACGACGCGATGATCAGCTTTACCTTCAATCTCGGCCCGCAGTGGATCAATCCCAAGTACAATATCTATCAGTATTTCGTCTATGGCGGCTATACGGAGATGGAGTTCGTCAATACCATGGGCCGCTGGCTCAGCTCCAGCAGCGAGGTCGTTGACGGGCTGGCCAAGCGCCGCATCGACGAGGCGGATATGTATCTGAACGGCGTCTACCGTCTGGGCAGCACGGCCTATGTCCGCGTTGTGTTCAATGCCATGGGCGGCGAGGCCGAGGAGGACTATGTTTATTATAAGACGGGCAGATCGCTTGGCATGCTGCCGAACGCTTATCGCTCCGGCCACTATTTTGTAGGCTGGTATGACCGCGCCCTCTCGGGCGGCACCTGCTATACGCCCGAAACGACTGCCCCCGCGCGCGGCAACATCACGCTCTACGCCCGCTGGGAGGCCACCGGCCTGCCGTATCAGGATATTTCCCGCGATGCGTGGTATTTTGAGGCCGTGTCTGAGGCAACGGACCGCGGCCTGTTCCAAGGCACGAGCGAGACGACCTTCGAGCCGGAGAGCACGATGAACCGCGCTATGCTGGCAACGGTAATCTACCGCATGGCGGGTTCGCCCGCGGGCGCGGCAAAGGCGCCCTTCACGGACGTCGCGGCGGCGGACTGGTTTGCCGATGCCGTTGCATGGGCCTATGAAAACGGCGTGGTCAAGGGCATGTCGGCGACGTCCTTTGCGCCGCTGCAGGAGATCACGCGCGAGCAGCTTGCCGTGATGCTGCTGCGCTATGCCGACCTGTGCGGTTATGACACATCGGCCCGCGCTTCGCTGAAGGACTTTGCCGATGCGGCGAAGGTCTCGGACTATGCAGCCGACGCCATGCAGTGGGCCGTGGCCAACGGCATCCTGAACGGCACGGACGGCAAGCGCCTCGATCCTGCCGGAAGCGCCACGCGCGCGCAGTGCGCAGCAATGCTCGTTCGTTTCCTGGATAAGTTCGAGGCCCCGGCGGCGTAATTTTTCCGAAACAGCGAAAATTTGTCTTTCCGAGTCCGATTTATTGGACAGTAAACCTGCTATACTCTCTCTCAGAAACAACAGGAGGGATCGATATGCAGGTTCAGATACGAAATGTTCGGGGACACTATGAGGTCTATGCTGCGGACGGGAGCTTCCTCTTCTCCGCGGACACACACCGCGAGGTGATGGAGGAGCTTTGCAGAATTACCGACTGACGCTTGCCTATGACGGCACGCGCTATCGCGGCTGGCAGCGTCTGCCGCCGCCCGCCAAAACCGTGCAGGCCAGCGTGGAAACGGCCCTTGGCGATATCTTCGGCCAGCCGCTCGAGATCAGCGGCAGCGGCCGCACGGATGCCGGGGTGCATGCGGCCTGTCAGGTTGCGTCGTTCCATGCGCCGAAGCGGCCAACGGACGAGGTGCTGGCGCAGCTGCGCCGCCTTCTGCCGGAGGATATCGGTGCGCTGACGCTCGACTATGCGCCGGAGCGCTTCCACGCCCGCCTTTCGGCCGTCGAGAAGACCTATGTCTACCGCCTCTGGAACAGCGACCGGCCGGATGTGTTCGCCCGGCGCTACCGCGCCTGGGAACCGCGCCAGCTGGACTGCGGCGCCATGCGCGCCGGTGCGGCCGGACTGGTGGGAACACATGACTTTTTTACGTTCTGCGCCAACCGGCAGATGAAAAAGTCCACGGTGCGCACGCTGCGCCGCCTTGACATCACGCAGGAGGACGCCGAGCTGCGCTTCACGCTGACTGCGGACGGCTTTTTGTATCACATGGCGCGCATCCTCGTCGGCACGCTGCTGGAGGTCGGCCTCGGCGGGCGCCCGGCAGAGAGCCTGCCCGCACTGTTCGACGCCCGCTGCCGCGCGCTGGCAGGGGAGACGGCCCCGGCAAAGGGCCTGTGGCTCATGGAGGTGCGATATTGAACATTCAGATCTTCGGCCGCTCGAAGTGCTTTGACACGAAGAAGGCCGAGCGATATTTCAAGGAGCGCCGCATCCGCGTGCAGCAGATCGACCTGCTGCGCTACGGTATGTCCGGCGGAGAATTTGACAGCGTGCTGCGCGCCGTCGGCGGTGTGGATAAGCTCATCGACTGGTCGCGCCGCGACCCGGACATCGATCTGCTGCGCTATATGGACGACGCGCGCGCCAAGGAGGACAAGCTGTTTGAACGGCCGGAGCTCATGCGCACGCCGGTCGTCCGCAACGGCAGGAAGGCGACCGTGGGCTATTGCCCGGACGTCTGGAAGCAATGGGAGGAGAGCGAGAAATGAAGCTGCAGCTTGCAAGACTCATCAAGAATATCTGCTATGCCGCGGGCTGTGCATCAGCAGTGCTCAGCCTCGCGCTGAAGAGCGCCCCGCAGACGGCGCAGCGCTGGCTGCTGTTCGGAGGCATCGCCCTGCTGGTGCTGGGCTTCCTTGTCAGCGTGACGTTCTACCGCTGCCCGCACTGCCACCGGGTGCTGCCTGCCAACCGCGGGAAAATGGACGACTGCCCGTATTGCAAGCTCCCTCTGCGGGATACGAAATGACGGCCCGCATCACGATCCCGCCGCAGGTTCAGGCACTGCTCCGGCAGCTGAACGCGGCGGGTTTTTCTGCCTATGCGGTCGGTGGCTGCGTGCGCGACAGCCTGCTCGGCTGCGCGCCGCAGGACTGGGATATCTGCACGAGCGCCGCGCCGGAGCAGACGGAGGCCTGCTTTGCCGCGGACCGCACCATCCTGACGGGCGCGCGCTACGGCACGGTCACGGTCGTGCGCGGGGGCGTGCCCTACGAGATCACAACGTTCCGCGCTGAGGCCGGCTATGCCGACAGCCGCCATCCGGACCGGGTCGACTTTCTGCGCGAGCTGACACCTGATCTGGCGCGCCGCGATTTTACGGTCAACGCCATGGCGGCCGACGCAGCGGGCGCCGTGACGGACCTCTTCGGCGGGCAAGATGACTTGCGCCGCGGCGTGATCCGCTGCGTCGGCGATCCGGCGGAGCGCTTTGCGGAAGACGCCCTGCGGATGCTGCGCGCACTGCGTTTTGCGGCGCGGCTGTCCTTCCGCATCGACGGAGAGACGGCTGCCGCCATCCATGCTGCCCGGACCCGGCTGCGCGCCGTTGCGCCGGAGCGCCTGCACAAGGAGCTTAGCGGTATTCTGTGCGGCAGGCAGGCTGCTGCGCTGCTGGAGGAATTCTCCGATGTGCTGTTCGAGCTCATCCCGGAGCTTGCCCCCTGTCAGGGCTTTCGGCAGTATAATCCGCATCATACGCGCGATGTCTGGACACACACGCTGGCCGTTGTGGACGGCGTTCCGCCCGAGGAGCCGCTCCGGCTGGCGGCATTGCTGCACGATGCCGGAAAGCCGGCGACATTTTTCTTCGATAAAAATCTCGTCGGCCATTTCTACGGCCACCCGGCCGCCGGGGCCGCCGTCACGGAGGAGGTTCTGCGCCGCCTGCGCTATGACCGCGCGACGACGGAATTCGTCACGCAGCTCGTCGCGGTGCACGGCCGGCCCATTCCGGATGACCTGCGCGGCATGCGGCGCATGCTGGCCCGCCTCGGCGCGCCGGTCTGCCGCGCACTGATCCAACTGCGCTGCGCCGATGCCATCGGCACCGGCACGGCGGATGCTGCGGAGCAGACCGCCCGGTGTGAAGCCGCGCTGTCCCTGCTCGCGCAGGCGGAGAAGGGCTGCAGCAGCGTTTCCACTCTCGCGGTCTCCGGCCGCGACCTGCTGGCCCTCGGCATGACACAGGGCCCGGCCATCGGGGCTGTGCTGAAGCGCCTGCTGGACGCCGTTCTGGACGGCTCCGCGCCGAACGACCGTGCATCCCTGCTGAAGCTTGCTTCCGAGATTGGGAATAATGCCTAAAAATGAGGAGAAATATTTGGCTGCAATTGACAATGTGATAAAATAGTGCTATTATAATATAACATTTTGAACGAGAGGGGCGATCGCATGGGATCTTTTGTGCTGCACGGCAACATTATCGACAGTGAATCTCCGGAGCGGCTCCGCGTTGCGGCAGATTCCTATCTGGTTTGCGAGGAGGGACGCTGCACCGGTGTCTTTTCGGCGCTGCCGGAGCGATTTTCCGGCCTGCCGCTGACGGATTTCGGCGACCGCCTCATCCTGCCGGGCATGACGGACCTCCATCTGCATGCGCCGCAGTTTGCCTTCCGTGGGCTGGGCATGGATCTGGAGCTGCTGGACTGGCTAAACGCCCGCACGTTCCCGGAGGAGGCCAAATACGCGGATCTCAGCTATGCCGCGCTGGCGTACGGCCAGTTCGTGGACTGCCTGCGCCGCAGCGCCACGACGCGCGCCGTCGTGTTCGGCACGGTGCACCCCGCCGCCACGACCCTTCTGATGGAGCTGCTGGAGGCCAGCGGCCTCGTCAGCTATGTCGGCAAGGTGAACATGGACCGCGACTGTCCCGAGGCCCTGCGCGAGGCGGATGCGGCGGCCTCGCTGGCCGCAACGGAGCAATGGCTGGCCAGCGCGCGCTTCGCCCATACAAAGCCGATCCTGACGCCGCGCTTCGTCCCGTCGTGCAGTGATGCTCTGCTGCAGGGGCTTGGCGAGCTGGCGGCCCGGCGCGGCCTGCCGGTGCAGAGCCATCTTTCTGAAAATCTCGGTGAGATCGCTCTTGTGCAGTCCCTGTGCCCGCAGACGGACTTCTATGCCGAGGCCTATGACCGCTGCGGCCTGCTTTCGCAGCCGTGCATCATGGCCCACTGCGTGCACTGCCCGCCGGAGGAGCAGGACCTGCTGCAGGCGCGCGGCGTGTTCATCGCGCATTCGCCGCTCTCCAATTCCAACCTCAGCTCCGGCATTGCACCGGTCTCCGCTTATCTGGCGCGCGGCCTGCGCGTTGGCCTCGGCTCGGACCTTGCCGCCGGAGAGACGGAGAATCTGTTCCGCGTCATGGCGGAGGCCATCCGCGTCTCGAAGCTCCGCTGGCGTCTGCTCGACGACACCACTGCGCCCCTGACGGTCGCGCAGGCGTTCTATCTGGCCACGCGCGGCGGCGGTGCGTTCTTCGGAGAGGTCGGCTGCTTTGAGCCGGGCTTTGCGCTGGATGCCGTCGTGCTGGACGACAGCGCCCTGGTCCATCCGCAGGAGCTGACCCCGATCGAGCGCCTCGAGCGCTGCATCTATCTGGCAGACGAGCGCCATATCGCGGCAAAATATGTCGCGGGGACGCGGCTGTTCTGATAGAAATAACCGGCGCTCCCGGTGCATCCGTGCCGGCAGACTATTTTGACCGAAAGAGGAATCAAAACCCATGGTTTTCAACAGCGCCATATTTCTGATCTGTTTTCTGCCGCTCTTTTTCCTGTGCTATTATCTGCTACCCGCGTGGTTCCGCAATGCGTTCCTCCTCGTGGGGAGCCTTGGGTTCTATGCATGGGGCGATCCGGGCAATATCCTGCTTCTGCTGGCTGCCTCGGCGGCGACCTACGGCTTCGGCCGCGCCATGGCTCCGTCAGCCCCGAAGGTCCGCCGCCTCGGCTGATCTTGCCGCAGCCATGCAGGAAAACGGCCTGCTGGACGGTGTGGTGCTGCCCGCGGCGGAGGACTTTGCCTGGCAGGACCTTGACTGTCCCTATCGCGGTGACCTGAACCGGCGCTTCTCCTATCTGTTTTCCATGCAGGAGGAGATCCCGTATTATTCCATCCGCGAGACGTCCGAGCTGCAGTATTATGATGCCAAAGACGTCGAAGTTCCTCGTGAGTCTATTTGGGCCAGAGGGCTGCAGAGCGGAGAGGAGATGCAGTATAACCTGCTCTCGACGGAAAACCTCGGGTTTTACCGCATCTGTAATCCCAATGCGCGCTCTGCGCGGCGTGTCCTGATCCTGAAGGATTCCATGGAGGATCCGATGACGGACTATTGGGCGGAGCTGTTTTCGGAGATCATCGTGATCGATCCGCGCAGCTACCTGCGCGAGGAATCCCTGCCGGAGCTGGTGGCGGAGTATGACATCGATATGGCGCTGTTCCTGTATCACCAGAACAATCTCAGCGAGGAACTCATCGATTTTCTGAATCGCGGCGAATAAGTGTATAAAATCAGTCTGTCGAAAAACCTGCTCAGCCGGAGGTTTCGGAGGGAAGAAAAGTGTGAAAGGAAACCGTCAGGGTTTCCTTTCGCGTTCAATAACCCGCCGC
>NZ_JBBMFF010000144.1:0-2122 GCF_040096185.1 Faecousia intestinalis
GCCCCTTTGGGGCCTCGCAATGACAATTCGGGAGCCATTTCCATTTTAACGCCGCCCTGTTCGGGTCGGCAGCAGTGCGCCGGGCCGGGCTGTCCCCTCCCCTGCAACGCCCGGCGGCCTACCCTACATAACCCGAAAGGAGCGATCCCATGGACGATCTGGTGCAGGCCGTGGTGGACGAGGTCCTGCGGCGGCAGGGGCAGCGCCCGGCGCTGCTGGTGGGCCGCGCGCCGCAGGCGGCCGCCGGGTGGCGCTTTGTCACGGACGGGCCGTATGAGGCCGTCATCCTCGGCTCGCTGACGGCCGCGGAGCTGCTGCGCTTCCCGGATGAGGCCAGCGCGCAGGCCCTGCTCGAGGGCAAGCCCGTCTACTACTGCCCCGAGGGACTGGATTACCGCCGTCACGCCAAAACGGCAAACCGCGCCCTGTGGTCGGCCCTGCTTGCGGCCGAGCGGCGGCTGCGCGCCCTCGGCGTGCAGGAGCTGGCGCAGAAAAGCGCCCTCGTCACGGCAGCGGAGGCCCGCCGCCTGCTGCACAGCGGCCTGCCCGTGACCGGGCGGCTGACGCCGCTGGCGCGCGACGTGCTGGAGGGCCGCGCATGAGGGCCGGGCTGGTGCTCGGCGCGGTGTGGGCCACGAAAAAAAGCCCCGCTCTCACGGGGCAGAGCCTGCTGCGCGTGCGCTGCGGCGAGACGGAATACCTCGCGGCGGACCTTGTCGGCGCGGGGCCGGGCGACCGGGTCATCCTCGCCTTCGGCGCGGCGGCGCGCGCGGGGCGGCCGGACGTTCCCGTAGACGCGGCCATCGTGGCCATTTTGGACGAAACGGAGGCAACTCATGGATAACATCATTCTCTGGATCATGGCCATCGCCATGGTCCTCGGCGCGCTCGACCGCATGTTCGGCAGCCGCCTCGGGCTTGGGAAGCAGTTTGAGGAGGGCATCCTCGCCATCGGCACGCTGAGCCTCTCCATGCTCGGCATCCTCACGCTCGCGCCCGTGCTGGCGCGGCTGCTGCGGCCGGTGCTCGTGCCGGTCTACGGCTTCCTCGGCGCGGACCCGGCCATGTTCGCAGGCTCGATCCTGGCAAACGACATGGGCGGCGCGCCCCTTGCCATGGAGCTGGCGGGCACGCGCGCGGCCGGGCAGCTCGGCGGCCTCATCGTCGGCTCCATGCTCGGCGCGACCGTCGTCTTCAGCATCCCCGTCGCCCTCGGCATCCTGCAGCCGGAGGACCGGCCCGCGCTGGCGCGCGGCGTGCTGGCGGGCCTGCTGGCCATTGCGCCGGGTGCGTTCGCCGGTGGACTGGCCGCGGGCTTCCCGCTCGGCATGCTCGTGCGGAACCTCGTGCCCATCGTGCTGTTCGCCGTGCTCATCGCGCTGGGCCTGTGGCGCTGGGAGCGCGCGATGATCCGCGGCTTCCTGTGGTTCGGCCGGGGCGTGCTGGCCGTCATCACGGTCGGACTGGCCGCCGCCGTCTTCACGGAGCTGACGGGCGTGACGGTCATTCCCGGCATGGCCCCGCTGGAGGGCGGCGTGCAGACCGTCGCGGGCATCGGCTTTGTGCTGGCGGGCGCGTTCCCGCTCGTCTTTCTGCTGACGAAGCTCCTGCGCCGCCCGCTCGCGGCCCTCGGGCGCCTGCTCGGCATGAACGGCACGGCCGCCGCCGGGCTCGTGGCGAGCCTTGCAAACTCCATCCCCATGTTCGGCATGGTGAAGGACATGGACGAGCGCGGCAAGATCGTGAACATCGCCTTCGCCGTCCCGGCGGCCTTCGTCTTCGGCGACCACCTCGGCTTCACGGCGGGCTACGACGCGGCCATGCTCGGCCCCGTCATCGCGGCCAAGCTCACGGGCGGCGTCCTCGCCGTCCTCGCCGCGCTGCTGTTCACGCGGAAAAAGCCCGCGCAAAACATGTAACACGCAGGGACAGCCCGGCCCGGCGACGCACCTGAGGCTGGTACGGGGCAGCGTTAAAATGGCGATTGCCCCCGATTTGTCATTGCGAGGAGGCCGCAGGCCGACGTGGCAATCTCGCAGTACCCGACCAGATCACAGGAAAGCCATCGGCTTACCGCCACCGCAAGGAGGCAACGGAGCGCCGCCTCGCCACCACGCAGCAC
>NZ_JBBMFF010000145.1:0-45968 GCF_040096185.1 Faecousia intestinalis
CACCGCAGGCGTATATCACACCGCGAAGCGGTATTTCACCCACCCGAAAGGGTGGATTTCGTTGAAAAAAGCACTTGCTTACGCAAGTGCTTTTTTCTGGTGGAGCAGAGCAGAGCTTAAACGAACACTCAGCCTCGTTATTCTCTACTGCGTTAACTGCGGATTCTATTGGGATTTGGATTGTATTTTTATTGCCGGAGAAGCTGAACACCAGCCGCAGATCATCGTCATAAGCATACACCGCGACCAGGAATGTGTCAAATAGGCGCGCTTGGTACTTCTTATCGTGAACATCGCCATCTCGGAACATCTCCAAGCCGGATATAATGTCATCGCGGCTGACAGTCACGATGTCTGCCCGAGCCGCTGCGATATTAGCTTTGATGGTAGCACGCTCAGACTCCAGCTCGACCAGCCTGCTTTTCGTGGTTTCGGTGATGATGCCCTGCTCGATGGCGGACATGATGTTTTTTATGCCATGCTCCGTGCCGGCGAGTTGGTCTTCCAAAATGCCGACCTTGCTCTCGGCTTCCTTGCGCTCATTGTAGGCGACCGTGCTGTCGGCGATCCACTCGATAACATCGTCCTTCAGAGCATAGTCTTTGATGGCCTGGGCGACCTGCAGCTCAATTTCATCTCGGCGTACATTCTTTTTATCGCAGGTCTTTTCCGTTCGACGCTTCTGGCAGACGTAGTAGTAATGCAGGTTGCCGGAGCGTCCGGTGCCGGAGACGCCAGTCATGGGGCTTTTACAATGCCCGCAGAACAGCTTGCCGGTAAGCAGATAGTCACCATTGACGCGGTGACGCCCTTGCGGATTCTTCTTCGTGGTGATCACCTCCTGGACCTTGAAGTAAAGCTCGTCGCTGATAATCCTCGGGATGCCGCCCTCTTTGCGGACATCGCCGTAGATATAGATGCCGCGATACCGTTCGTTGGAAAGGATCTTCTGAAAGCTCGACCGCCCCCACGGGCGACCGTACGAGGTCTTGATTCCCCGGACATTCAGGCTGGCCATGATATCAACGAAAGCCTCACCGCAGGAAACGCGAGTGAATATCTCCCGGATAACCGCAGCCTTCGGCTCGTCGATGGCATAGTGCAGCGTTTCGTCCGCTTTATAGCCGTAGGGCAGATGGCCGTTCGCCACCATGCAATTCGCGGCGTTGTCATATAGGCCGCGCTTGATGTCCTCGGCCATGTTCTCGGAATAGAACTGGTTGACATTCATCATCGAGCGGGCGGCGAAGCGTCCAGCCGCAGTATCGTCGAAATCCTCCTCCACATAGAGAACGCGAACGCCCAGATCCTGAAGCCGAGCTTCGTTGATCAGAGCCTCCAGCATATTGCGCCCCATGCGGTTAGACTTCCACGCGATTACATAGCGGAACTTCCCTTTTGCAGCGTCAGTCATCATGCGCTGGAAGTCACGGCGCTTGTCGGTGCGGCCAGAAACGGCGCGGTCGGCATAGGTGTCAATGATCCTGATGCCATACTCCGCCGCCAGCTCGTAGCCCTTTTCGAACTGCTGCTCTACGGAAATGTCCTTCTGGTTGTGGCTGCTGTACCGGCCATAGAGAACGCCCGGCTCTTCGATTTCCAGCTTCTTGCCCCGCTTCGGCTTCGCCGGGTGCTTTGCAGGTTTTCTCGGCAACAGCGCCACCCCCTTCTAACGATAGATTTGCAGTAGTAGATATTCAGAATCAGAAACAGATTACAGATACAGTCTCAGATACAGATACAGGTACAGAGACAGTGCGCGCACGATCGCGCGCACACGCACGCGCGCACGCGATGTATCGCTACCCTATAGATACGGTATAGATACCATATCCATAGGGTATCTATTGTTCGATTTTATGGTTTTCCGCATATAAGCGCGCTGCGGGGAACTTCTCGAATAAATCGTCGAGACTGGAAATCTGGGTGGTTACCACAGAGCCGGATCTCGTATCAGAAAATAGACCACTTATTGTATCAGCCTCATCAGAATAGCCATCGCTGCTGAAGCGAAGCATTGAATTTCCAGTCACAGCCATGCTAACAGAAAAACAATCTCGAGAATCGGCATCGAACTCAGTTTCAAATGCTTCGCGCGTTGCCAGTACATAGTCCCCGAAAGACGATACTTTCCCGGAGGCTCCAACGGAAACACGGAGGCTATATATCCCGTCTTCTTCTCCAACGGACAAAGATAAAACAGGTACATCTCCGGACAGCATAGAAGAAAGGCTATCTTCGTGGGCTTGTAGCTCCTGATCGACAGAGGCACTTTCTTGGACTTCGGACGAGCACCCAGCTAATGATAATGCCAATACACAGCATAAGAAAACTGACCAGCCTTTGAACACTCTTTTCATGTTTACCTCCTCGCTTCTCAAACTCCCGCTCCTACACCATACCACGATGCGAAGTCAGTCGAAAGTGATAATATATCTTTTCAAAGCGAAACTGCATAAATTTTGATAGAATAACGATGCCGTAGATGGCAATTTTGCAAAGAAAGGAGTCCGGGCATGGGACACGATCATCAATCGGAAGCAGCAGCGAGGAGTATATTAAAAACGCTGCTCGCGGCCGAGCTGTTTTCAAAGCTTTCCGAAAGCCAGCAGGATATGATAATCAGCCAGCTAAAAGCCCTTTTATCACATTGATGATGATATCTTGCTTTTCCGGGGTCAGCAGCTCGAATAGCTCAATATACTCTTTTGTGCGCCCATCGCTCGTTTCAGCGGTGGGCGTTACGCTTCTTTCCATGCTGACATCATACCCCATAAGCCAGGCCTCGGAAACGCCGAGTGCGAGGCCGAGGATTGTAAGCTTGTCCTGCCCAGGAAGGGTCTTCCCTGAAACATACTGGCTCAAATCGTTCTTGTTGAGCTTTACGTCAAACCGTTTGCAATAAGGCTCTGCAGCGTGAAGAATATCGACCTGGCGCATCTTCTTGATGTCCATGATTTGCTTCAAACGCTGAGAAGTGCTGTACTCTTTCATTGGTCTATCCTCCCCTTGCAGATGACATCATTATAAAGGGCTTTGAACAAAAGTTCAACAGCAAAAAGAAAAAAAGTTCAACTTTTTTGAAAAAATGTGTTGCAAATCATCAAGGCGTATGGTATTCTAACGACAGGTTCAAGGAAATTGAACTTTTGAACAAGTTGAAAGGAGGATAAAAATGGCGTACGATTACAGCAAGCTCTTGGGTCGCATCACCGAAAAGTTTGGAACGCAGGCTCGCTTTTCCGGCGCGATGGGAATGTCTGAGCGCAGTCTTTCTCTGAAGCTCAACAGCAAAGTACCGTTTAAGCAGCCGGAGATTTCCAAGGCCTGTTCTCTGCTGGAGATTGGCGATTCCGACATTCCTGCTTATTTTTTTACCATTGAAGTTCAATAGCTTTGAACTAATGGGAGAGAGGAGGTTCCGATGCAGGTCGCAAGGTTTACGCCAACCGAGGAAAGCGAGCTGGTGAACGAAGTACATATCAACACGGCGGAGATTCCTGATTTTGTACGGGACAACCTCGCCGCAGCGACGCTGGATCTGATCCACGGAATACTTCGGCAGCCAGGTGGGCGCGAAGCGCTGGACGCAAAAACCGCAGCCAGACGCGCAGGCAGATCCGCAAAATGAAGGGAGTTGAAAGAATGGCATATTACCGGACTTGCCCGCTTTGCGGGAGCAATAATGACCCGGGCGAAGCCTGTGATTGCCGCGAAACGAAAAAAGAGGTCGCCCCGCTGCATCGGGAACGACCTCGGGCAAATGCTTACCCACAGTCAGTTTACCAACCGCTCTGTGCGAAGTCAAGAGGTGAGGGGGTGCTACCGTGGCAGAAGAGTTGAGAGAGCTCCGGCTTTCCAAGCAGATACCGGCCAAGGATATGGTCGCGGTGGTACAAGCCATCTACCCCAAGTACGACAAGACCGTTCAAAGCAAGTGCGAGAACGGAGATGCCTACGGCGTGAGCCTGCGGCCGGACGCGATGGCGGCGCTTTATTCGCACTTCGCACCGGAACTGGCAGAGAGCCGCAAGACGGCCAAAAAGGACGCACACCGGCTGACCTGTCGTATCTCGGCAAGGCTTGAAACCGCTGACTACGAGGCGTTGCAACGGCTGATAGAGGCTGAGGGCTACGCCACCACACAGGACTGGCTGACCGCCACCGTCCGCCGCTACATCACAGAGGCAGGTGAAACCGAATGAGCTACAATCTGCCAGACCACCCCGTTATCCAAAACATGGAGCGCACCGGCTACCCGGACGGCAAGGAGCCGACCTTCCCGATTTGCCCCGTCTGTGGTGAAGAGTGCGAGGAAATTTTCAGAGACAAAGATTTGAATATCGTCGGCTGCGATATCTGCATCAAGCAGTCCGACGCATGGGAGGAGCCGGAGTGCTTCCCCGGAAAGGAGTATTGATGAAAGGACTGGTTATCACCACCGAAAACAAGATGCAGGTCAGGGAGTTCAACGAGCCTGCTTATGAGACCATCGGAAAGGCTGTCGGTGGATGGATCGAGGTCGTGCACCCGAAAGGCCTGCCCGGTCCGTTCTGCATGGTCGTCAACGAAGAGGGGTTGCTGCACGGTCTGCCGCTCAACCTGTTTGGCTGCATTCTCTACGATACCGTGCGCCACGGAAATCCCATTGTCGGAGACATCGTGATTCTCAAAGAAGGCTTCACCACGCCCGGCGAGAGAGACTTTATCGGGCTGGACGAGGACGACATCAAATTCCTCGGCGCAATGGCCGTCAGTCTGAGCGGCGGCGGTATCAAGTGGGAAAGCGAGGCGCGATAATGGCAAAGTTCTATTTTACCTACGGCACGGACGGCCAGCCGTTTTTCGGCGGCTGGACTGAGGTTGACGCCCCGGACCGTCGCTCGGCCTGCTCCGCATTCCGCGCCTATCACCCGGACAAGACCGAGGGCTTGCTGAACTGTTCCAGCGTTTATGATGAGGAGCACTTCAAGCTGACCGAAATGTACCGGGAAAGCAATTTCGGTTTCCGGTGCCACGAAATCATCACTCTGCGGCGCGAAGCCGCTACCAACTGAAAGGAGCTATCACCATGATTAGAAACCCGAACGACATCCAGGAGGGCGCGAAGAAAATCCGCATGCTGATCGCCGGTTATCCCGGCATCGGGAAATCCACTCTGGCGCTGTCCGCCCCCAATCCCCTGCACATCGACGTTGACTTCGGTATCGACCGCATCGAGCCGCGCTACCGCAAGCCGTACATCCAGCCCCAGAGCTACGACGAGATCCTCGGCGATCTCACCCCCATCAATCTTCAGGACTTCGACACGCTGGTTTTCGATACCGGCGGCAAGCTGATCTCGCTGATGTCCCTGTGGGCCATCAAGAAAGACCCGAAGTATGGTCAGCGCGACGGCAGCCTCTCCCTCAAAGGCTACGGCTTTGTTGGCAAGGAATTCGTCCGGCTGATGGACTACTGCTTCTATGAGCTGCAGAAAAACATCGTCATCGTGTTCCACGCCACGGAGGAAAAGGACGGCGACAACACCCGCCTCCGCATCAAGGTCGAGGGCCAGACGAAAAACAACGTCTGGGAGCCTATGGACCTGGGCGGCTTCGTGGAAATCTACGGCAATGACCGCACCATCGGCTTCTCCAACTGCGAGAGGTATTTCGCCAAGGGGACGCGCGGTATCTCCGGCATTCGCAAGATCCCCGCACTCGGCCCGACCAGCCCTAACGACTTCCTGACGAAGCTGTTCGCCGAGTACAACGCCAAGGCCACCGCCGAGGTCGAGCAGAACGCAGTCGATCAGGCGGCATACGAGGCCGCGATGGTTGAGGGCACGGCCATCATCGCCGACATTGTCGATGCAGACACCGCCAACGCCGCCATGCCGAAATATCAGGCCATTAAGCACGCGCTGACCTCCAACAAGGAGTTGGGCGTTCTCTGGAACAAAAAGATCAAGGAATGCGGCCTGTTCTTCGACAAGGTTTTGAAGAAATACACGCCTGCGCCCGAGGAGGCAAAGGAGGCGGAGTAAATGGGACGCTATCTGATGACCCATTCCCTGTTGGCGTCCTGGCTCTACACCATGAAGGAAAACCCCTACGAGGACATGACGACAGAGCGCGATCCGATGAGCGAATTCATGCAGACGCTGCGCCGTGATCCGACGCCGACCACGGAGGCCATGCAGAACGGCATCAAGTTCGAGGATATGGTGACGGACATCATCAACGGTTGCGCCGATCCCAACGATCCGTGGTATGCCGCCGCAGAAAAGGTCGCCCGGCGCTGCGCCGGAGGCGTCCTCCAGTACAAGGTCAAAAAGACCATCGAGGTCGGCGGCGTGAGCCTGCTTCTGTATGGCCGTCTGGACTGCCTGAAAGCCGGGGAGATCATCGACATCAAATTTACCAAGAGCTACGACACCGGAAAGTTCTTTTCCAGCACACAGCACCCCACCTACTTCGAGCTGATTCCTGAAGCGCGGCAGTTCACCTATCTTGCCAGCAACGGGAGTGCAGTATGGCCGGAAACGTACCGCCGTGAGGAAGCACCCAGTATTTTTCCTGTCATTTCCGATTTCCTCGACTGGCTGCGCGCGACCGATCTGATGCAGGTATACCAGGAGAAGTGGGCGACGCTATGAACGGCAAGCTGAAAGACTGGTCGTTCTCCCGCACCGGAGAAAGCGTGCTGACCATCACGACCAGAGAGAGCTGCAAGAAGCTGTGGGACGCGCTCGGCGATCAGGAGATTACATTCTCCATCAAAAGACGCGTCGTCCCCCGAAGTCTCAACGCGAACAACTACGCATGGTCGCTGATTGAGAAACTGGCCGTCGCGGTGAAGTCGGACAAGGACTCCGTTTACGAGGAAATGCTCCGGCGCTACGGCACCGGCGAGACATACACCGACGAGGCCGGAAACGAGTGCAAGGTGCTGTTCTCCCTGCGGGAGGGCGTCCCTCCCGCGCTGGTGGCGCGGCACTACGCCGAAACCGGCGTCGGTTATGTCGAGGGGAAGAAGTTCATTCATTACCGGGCGATCAAAGGCACCAGCGAATATTCCACGAAAGAAATGAGCGTCTTTCTGGACGGCATCATTTCCGAGTGCCAGGAGGTCGGCATCGAAACCGACACCCCCGAGCAGATCGCCAGATACAAGGAGGCATGGCATCCGTGAGGAAAGTCTATTGCGACTACTGCGGTCGAGAGACCGAGTATGTCGACAGCAAGGTCATCTACGGCAAGAGCTACGGCAAAATCTATCTCTGCCGGAACTGCATGGCGTATGTCGGTGTTCATAAGGGGACGGATAAGCCCCTTGGCCGCCTCGCCAATGCGGAACTGCGGAATTGGAAAAAGGCTGCACACGCCGTATTTGACCCTCTGTGGAAGTACGGCCGCTTTCGCGGCCACCGCAACGCGGCCTATGCGTGGCTGGCTCAGAAGATGGGCTTGCCCGTGGAGAAGACCCACATCGGAATGTTTGATGTCGGCCAGTGCCGCAAGGCCATCGAAATCATTGAGAAAGAAACGAAAGGAGACCGTTATGGAAGATACCAAAAAGACCCCCGCTGAGCTGGTCGCTGACCTGATGCTTGACCCCGGCTTTGTCCTCGTTCCGCAGGATCGCTACGAGGAGCTGATCCGCGCCGAAACTGAGCGTGATGTGCTGGAAGCGACCATCAAGGGTGAGAACAGCTACAATGTCGAAAGAGTTCTCGACGCCATTCAGCAGGCGCGCAGTGCGCTGTACCGCATGAAGATGTTGGTGCTGCGAAACGCTGACGAGCCGGAGGCTACGGCCGATGCTGAATAAGATCATCGTCATGGGTCGATTGACCCGCGACCCAGAGTTGCGGCGTACGCAGTCCGGTCTTTCTGTGACCAGCTTCTCCGTCGCCTGCGACCGCGATTTCAAAAGCCAGTCCGGGGAAAAGGAAACGGATTTCATCGACATCGTTGCCTGGCGAACTACCGCTGAATTCGTCTGCAAATATTTCAGCAAGGGACGCATGGCGGTCGTCGAGGGGCGACTGCAGATCCGCGACTGGCAGGACAACAACGGCAACAAGCGCCGATCCGCCGAAATTGTAGCCGACAATGTTTACTTTGGGGATTCCAAACGCGACGGTGACGGCGGCGGTTATCCGCAAGGTAGTTATGCTCCGCAGGGAGGCTACCCCCAGCGGGGACCGAGCTACGGTGCGCCGGGCGGCTCCTCCTATGGCGCGGCCTCCGGAGGCTATCCTGCGTCGGATTACGGCGGTGACTTTGCGGAAGTCAGTGAGGACGACGGCGAGATTCCGTTCTGATATGGTCGCCCGGGAAACCGGGCGACAGCCCACCGAAGGAGGTGAACACTATGGCGAGCTATCGGAATATCAGCATGGACTTTTGGACGGACAGCAAGGTCGTCGATGACTTTACGCCCGAGGATCGGTACATCTATCTCTACTGCATGACCAATCCGCACACCAATCTCTGCGGCTGTTACGAGGTCAGCATCAAGCAAATTGCCAACGAGACAGGGTACAACAACGATTCCGTGGAACGCCTGCTGAAACGCCTGGATAGCGCGCACAATGTCATTCGGTACAGCGCGCAGACCAAGGAGCTGCTGATCCTTAACTGGTGTCGATACAACTGGTCGACGTCCGAAAAGCTCAACAAGCCGTTGCTGAGCGAGATTCGCAAGGTCAAGAACGATCGTTTCCGCGAGTACCTGGCAGCGCGCTACAACGAGCGTTCTACCGTAACGGCGCAGTATAACGCTGCAGAAGATGGCCACCACGAGGTCCCCCGCCATAAGCACGGCGCGCATGGATGGGTGCGGCTCACTGAAGAGGAATACGCCCGGCTGATCGACGACCTCGGCGAAGAAGAGTTGACGCGCTGCATCGACTACATAGACGAGTCCGCTCAAATGCACGGCAACAAGAACAAGTGGCGCGACTGGAATCTTGTCATTCGGAAGTGTAGCCGTGAACGCTGGGGCATCCGTGGCGGCAACGGCAGCCGACCAAGCGCCAGCGGGAGTGCTATGGACGACCTGCAGCAGCTCCACCAGATGTACGCCAGCGAGGAAAGCCTATGACACACAAGGAAATGAGCGAGATATTCGCCGTGATGCTCCTTGCCTATCCGAATGCAGAGGTTTTCAAGGGCGGCATCGCAAAGCTCGGCCCTACCATCAATCTGTGGGTGACCTGCTTGCCGGAGATCGACTTCTGGACGGGGCAGCAGGCTGTTGTAAAGTTGGTGCGCGAGTGTAAATTCCCGCCGACTATCGCAGAATTCAAGGAAAAAGCCGAAAAGGTGCAGGCCGAAGTGAGGGCGCGGATTGACCAGGCGTGGAATTACCTCAAGCTCGATATGGGCCTTGGGAAAACGCCGGAGGAGGCTGTGGCGAGATTGCCGGAGGGAACGGATATCAGGCGCGTCATTGAGGCTATGGGTGGCCCCTCTCGGTTGATTGCAACAGGAGAGCGCACCTTTGGCGACGGCACCGTAAAGACATACGAGTATTACAACTACGACGGTTTCAAGTCCGCATATGAAACGATCATCCGGCAGACAAGCGCGCTCAACAGCGGGCCGCGCAAAGCGGTCGGGCCGGGCATGAAGCAGATAGGAGGGAAAACATGAAACGAAGAAGAAAAAGGAGGGCTTCGCCGGCGCCGCTTATCTGCCTGCTCGCAGTTTTAGCCTGCATCGTAGCTCTCCGCATTAGTGTCAGCGAGGAAACCGCAGCGTCAGCACAAATGACCGGCAAGTTAGAAAACCCAGCAACGACAGCACCTGTCAGGCTTTTAGAGGTAGAAAAGACCGAGGCTGAGCAAGTTACCTGGGCCGAAGATCGTCCCGCCCGTGCAGCTCGGTATGTCAACATCGAAATGACTGACGAGGAGCTGGCAGAGCTGGCTGCGGTCGTATTCCTCGAAGCCGGCAATCAGAGCGCCGAGGGGCAGCAGGCCGTTGTCGAAGTCGTTTTCAACCGCGTGCTGCACTCCGCTTTCCCGGACACAGTACACGATGTGCTGCACCAAGGAGAGAACGGCGATGTTCCCCAGTTCTCCACCATCTACACGGTCAGCACCGCGACGCCGACGCAAGCGCAGTATGACGCCATCAACGGCGCTCTGTATGGAGACACGATCCTTGACGCCGACGTGGTTTTCTTCTCCCGCAATGGAGAGAATGACCGCGTATGGGGGCAGATCGGAGATCACATCTTCTGCCGCGAATACATCTGGAGGTAACGAGCATGACGCGAAAGAGATTTCGGCAAGCCTGCGGCATCATCGCCGCGCTCGGCTTCCTCCTGGTCCTCGGAACTGCCGGCGCCAGCGATTGCGACCTTATCCCCATGAGCCAGATACTCCGGCAAGGTTGCATCGGGCTGGGAATGCTCGCCGGCGGGCTATGGCTGGGAGGGTATCTCTCATGACTGTGAAGAAAGACCCGAAGCGCCAGCTGCTCGGCAAGATCGCAAAAGCCCGCGGTAAGCAGTTTGAGAGCCGCATCGACGATTCCTTTGCCTACTACGCACAGAAAGGCTTTGCGATCATCGAAAAGACGCCGGAGCCGATGCACCCCACGAAAAATCTCGGCAATGGCAAGTTCATCGCCTACTACGAAAAGCAGGCACAGCCGGACTATAAAGGCACCATCAAGGGCGGCAGGACGGTCATGTTCGAGGCGAAATTCACCGCCGCCGACCGAATGGAGCAGAGCCGCGTCCTCCAGAGCCAGCAGGACTATATGGACAGGCATCAGGCGCTCGGCGCTCGCTGCTTTGTCATCGCCGGTTTCAGCTCCGGCATGGTCTATTGCGTCCCCTGGGACATCTGGAAGACCATGAAAGACCACTTCGGCCGCAAGTATGTGACTGAGGCCGACTTGGAGAAATATCAAGTGCAGACGGCGTGGAATGGCACGCTGCTTCTGCTCAACTGAATTGAAAGGAGTTACCACCATGAGCGAAATTTCCATGTATGAAGCCCAAAAGAAGAAGATGCAGGGCCTGTGCGATGAGCACGATCTCGTCTATCGCTTTGAAAAAGACAGATACCCCATCATCTTTACCATCAAGCCCGTACAGGGCATGGACGCGCAGATTTCCATGCTGGAGAACGTCGAGGAGGTCGGCTACCGCAGCCCCGACGCCTCCATGTCCTGGATCTTCGAGGACGGCGGTCTGGACACGAAGGTAACGGGCGGCACCTTTACCATCAGCAAGACGCTCCGCACCAAGATCGAGTCCATTCTGGTGAAGATGATTACCTACTGGCAGCAGTATTTCTTCCGCGATGTGCTGGAAAAGAACGCATTGCGCAGCGGCCTCATGCCGGTCATTGACGAGGACGAGGCTGGCGATACCGACGAGGAGCCGGAGGACGAGGGGGATATGCAGGGCGAGGATGGCCCCGAGGTTGACCTGGACGACCCCGACATTCAGCAGGCCATTACCATTGTTCGGGCAGAGAATAAAGCGACTGTGGGGCTGTTGCAACGCCGTATGAGCGTTGGCTACGCAAAGGCTGCGCGTCTGATTGACGCACTGGAGGAGCTGGGTGTCGTCGGCCCGTATAACGGCTCCGATGGCCGCGAGGTCCTCCCTACCGACGAGCCTGACGACACGGAAGGCGGTGAAGATTGATGCCGACCGTAAATGCCAATAAGCATACCGCGCACGACCTGCAGCTTGCCGGTCAGATGCGCCGCGAGGATTACAAGACAATCAAGCACATGGACAAGGCGACGCTTGCGGCCTACCTCAGCCGCGTGTGGAAACGCGGGTATGACGCCGGGTATCAAGCCGCCGTTAAGTCAGTCGCTCCGCAGCTGCGCGAAGCTGCAGAACTGAAAGCAGCGGACAAGGAGGGCTAAGTCATGGGAAACGCCCTGCGGCACGTCAGAGGGGAAAGTCAGAAGAATATCGTCCGCTTCATAGAAGGGCTGAGTGGGAAGTATTCCCGCTGGGACATCTGGCAGGACTTCATCATCATGTCGGCCATCGCAATCGCCAACACGATGGGAGGCCCGCAGGCCAAGGCCAGGGAAGAAATGTACCGCAGCCGCGCAGAGAAGTATTCCGCTAAGGAGCTGGAAGTCTTTGCAGATATGTTGCTTGAGGTCGTAGCCGAATTGGAGCGTGATCCCGAGCAGGACTTCCTCGGTGAGCTTTTTATGGCACTTGGCCTCGGAAACGAATGGAAAGGACAGTTCTTCACTCCGTACAGTGTCTGCAGGGCGATGTCCGCGATGACCTATGCGCCTGATATGACGGCGCAGATAGAAAAGCAGGGCTGGGTGTCCGTGAACGACCCCGCCTGCGGAGCCGGTGCGCTGCTGCTCGCATTCGCCAATGAGTGCCGGAGACAGCATATCAACTATCAGACCTCGGTGCTGTTCGTGGCGCAGGACATAGATTTTCTCGCTGGGTGTATGTGCTACATCCAACTTAGCTTGCTCGGCTGCCCCGGCTATGTTGTCATTGACGACTCGCTCCTGCGCCCGTCCGTCAGCTACGACGCCCGCGGTCTGCTGCCAAAGGACGGTCCGCAGGTCTGGTACACACCGATGTATTTCCGCGATGTCTGGCACTACCGCCGCATCGGGGCGCAAATGGATATCCTGTTTCGGAACGCGGCAGAGCAGGTACCGGCAGAGCCGCCGGCGCCTGCCGCGCCGCCGGAACAATCTCAACCGCTGGCGGAAACGAAAACCGGCCAGCTCACTCTATTTTGATGGGAGGGAACGGAATGCGGCAGCCGCCGCCTCTCGGGAGCCGGACATGGAAGCCCGAGGAAGAAGATTATTTGATGGAAAAGTGGGGGCAGATTTCTGTTCCGGCCATCGCAAAGAAACTCAATCGTACTACAAACGCCGTCAAGGTCAAAGCTCAGCGTCTGGGTTTAGGCGCGGTATTGATGGCTGGCGAGTATGTCACTCTAAATCAACTCCTGCTGGCGGTGAACGGAGGAAGCAGCTCCTACGGCTACAAGATGAAAAGCTGGGTCGAAAATCGCGGCTTGCCCGTCCACACAAAAAAGGTCAACCGCTGCAGCTTTCGGGTGGTCTACATTGAAGAGTTCTGGGAGTGGGCCGAGCGATACCGCAGCTTCATCGACTTTTCCAAAATGGAGCCGTTGGCGCTCGGCGAGGAGCCGGGCTGGGTAGCCGAGCAGCGCAAGAAAGACTTTGAGGCATACGCCATTCAGAGGAAAGACCCGTGGGGAGAGGACGAGGACTCTCGGCTGAAGATGCTGCTCAGTAAGCACAGGTACTCATGGGCGGAAATTTCCGAGATGATGCATCGTTCTCACGGTGCGATCGCGCGCCGTTGTCGTGACCTCGGCATCAAGGACCGCCCCGTTTCGATGGAGCTGACCGGAAAGCGCGGCACATGGACCAGCGAGGATTTTGAAATACTGGCAGACGGCATCCGCCACGGCGACAGCTACGCTGCCATAGGCAAGGCGGTCGGCCGTTCCGAAAAGTGCGTCCGCTCCAAGGTCTACAACGATTATCTGACCGAGAACGCCGACAAGGTGCGGGAAATGCTCGGTGATGGCGCGTGGGGGCACGGTGCGCCGGAAATGGACGTCCGTCATGGCTTCTATATCTCCCGCACCCGCCATCAGGTCAGGCGCGACCTATCCGCGCTGGCAACGGTCCTTCGTAAGCGCATGAACGATCTCGGCTATGATCCTTACTGGCAGCGGTTTATGTGCATGAATTGGGACGACATTGGCGGATGCTCCGCAGGGTGTACGGATTGCGACAGCTGCACAGCATTCCGGCGTATTCAGCCTCAGTATTGCGCACGGTGCGGCGGCACCTTCTACGAGCGCAAGGAAAACCGCTTCTGCGCGGCCTGCCGCACCGCGAGGAAGAAGCAGGCCCAGCGGCACTGGTGCCGCGTGAACGGCATGAGCCGAAAATAATAAACTGTCCCAGCCGAGGGGCAAAGCTCGGCGTAAGAAAGGAGCGTTTTATGGCAGAAATCAAGTACATTCCGGTCAGTAAACTGTGGAGGCATCCCGATAACCCCCGTAAGGACCTGGGCGATGTGACCGAGCTGGCTGAGAGCATCAAGGTCAACGGCGTACTCCAAAACCTCACCGTTGTTCCGCTGATCGGGGAAATCACAAAGAAGTGGGACGGAGAAAGCTACCGCGTTATCATCGGCCACCGCCGTCTTGCGGCCGCAAAGCTGGCCGGTCTGGAGGAGCTTCCCTGCGTCGTGGTCGAGATGTCGGAGCGGGAGCAGCTGAGTACGATGCTCACGGAGAATATGCAGCGGTCCGATCTGACGGTCTATGAGCAGGCGCAGGGCTTCCAGATGATGCTTGACATGGGCGATACCGTCGAGGACATCGCGGAAAAGTCCGGCTTTTCCGCCACCACTGTCCGGCGCCGTGTGAAGCTCCTGGAGCTGGATAAGGACAAATTCAAGAAGTCCGAGGAGCGCGGCGTCAGCCTGTTCGAGTACATGGAGCTGGACAAGCTGAAAAGCCCGGAGCGCAAGAACGAAATGCTTGATTACATCGGCACCGAGAACTTCAAGTACAAGCTGAAACAGGCCATCAATGATGAAGCCGCAGAAGCGCGTAAAGCCCTATGGGTAGAGCAGCTGAGTACCTTTGCGACGCAGATCACCGACAAGACCGGATATAAGAGAGTCAATAGCTTCTATACTAACGACGAAGTCAAAGTGGATCGCCCGGAGGATGCCGATACCATTGAGTATTTCTTCTTCGTCGAAACATGGGGTTATATTGTGCTGATGGTCAAGGATGAGCCTACCGCACTTACCCCGGAGGAAGAAGCGAAAGAGCGCGAGGAGCAGCTGAAGCAGGAGCGAAAGGACGCCGCAGAAAAGGCGCTGTCCGAAGCAACCGCCCGCGCCTACGAGCTTCGCGCCGACTTCGTGGCTACCGTTTCCACAGCCGCCATCAAAAAGCGCCTTGCGGACATCGTGGCGCTGTGGGCCTACGCCGAATACTGGGACGATACCGGTTGGCTCACCGAAGAGGAGATCGCGCAGGCTACTGGCGCCGAGACCCTTGCCGAAGATGACGAGGACGGCGAGGACGATGCCGCATTTACGCTCCAGGCCGTGACCGACGCGATCGGCAAGACGCCCGAAAAGGCGCTCCTGCGAATGATCTATGCGCGCCTGGGTGACGGAAAGTCCGAGGGCTATTTCCGCAGCTACTGGAACAGCTACACCATGAAGCATGAGGAAAACGAGAAGCTGGACCGCATCTATGCGTTGCTCGTCAAGCTGGGCTACGAGATGTCCGACGATGAAAAGGCTCTCCAGGACGGAACACATGAGCTTTTCGGGGAGGTGACCGACGAATGAGAGCGTCTACCTGCAAAGGCTGCGGCGCGGCTATCGTCTGGATCAGAACACCCGGCGGGAAGTCTATGCCATGTGACGCCACCCCGCGCTATTACATCGAAAAGCCCCGTTCCGGCAGTAAAAAGATCGTGACGCCGAACGGCGAGGTTATCTCCTGTGAGTATACCGAAGATCCGCACAAGGCCACCGGCACCGGCTTCGCTCCCCACTGGGGGGGCTGCCGGGCGGCAGGCAGCTTCAAGTCGAGGGAGGAACACAATGGATAAGCTGACATGGTATGACGAGGATGGGCGGCTTTACTGCCGCCGTGGGTACGAGGTTGCACTGGCGCGGCTTGCCTCCTACGAAGCAACAGAGTTGATGCCGGACGAAATCGTAAAGATGGGGATGATGTTCGAGGATAGCAAGCGCTATTCCGGCCGGCTCGAATTGAAGCTGAATGCTGCGACAAAACGGATGCCAAAATGGGTATCTGTAAAAGAGAGGTTACCGGAAGATCGTAGCAATGTCCTCGTTGTCGCGTATTGGCACGAAAGATGGGGCGTCTATATGGGCTGGTGCGCTCCCGAAAGGGCGGAATGGAGCGTCCATGTCGGTATCGGAGATAGAAGCGATGTTGCAGTTGTCTATTGGATGCCGCTGCCTGCGCCGCCGAAGGAGGACGACAGAAATGATTGATACCGGAGATCTCACTATGTACTGCCATTGGGATAAGGGCTTGGTCTGCAAGAAGGAGTTTTACTGCGATACCTGCGAACACCAGCCCGCCGCCGATGATAAGGAAAACGGCAAGGCTGAGCCGGTACATATTCGCTGGGCTGAGGATTATTGGAGCGGCAGATATCCCGAATGCCCCTCCTGCGGGAATATGCCGTACAGCTTGGAGCGGTGTGTCTTCTGCGGTCAAAGGTTTCTGCCCGATGCGCTTACGGAGGAATGGAGCAAGCCGCCGGAGGAAGTTCGCATGGACTGCCCCTCCTGCGGAGGAAAGAGCACGATGGTCGGGGCAAGGGCGCGCAGCAACGGACACTTTCACGGTCAATGTACAGTCTGTGGTTGCGTGGTGATGGAATGAAAAGGAGCTTCTATGGAACGATTTGAAAACCTGCTCGATTTTATCAATGAGCTGAATGAGAACGGGCGTATTCAGTATGACGATTACAGCCGCCTTTTTGACTTGGTGCAGGAGTTCGCAGGAGCGGAGGAGGCAATCAACGCCGCCGCGACCGATATTGCCGCCCTGCTGTGGCTGAACGGCAACTGCGAATATTGTGAGCACGGAGAGAAAGAGGAGTTCAGCGGCGCGAACAGATGGCATTGCCGTCTCGGAAACGGCATAGACTGCCGCCCTGTGTGGCGCGGCGCTGCAACGAAGGCCTCCCTGCCGGAGATACACAAGGCAGAGCCGACTTTGCTTCGTGCAAAGCCCAGCCGTGCGGAGACTATGTTCGGGCCGAAAGAGGCCTGGGCTATCCCTGATAGAGCGGAAGCCGAGGAGACCGCGCCGAAGACATACAAGGGATTTCTGCTTATTCGGTGCGCACAATGCGGCGAGCTGCGCGGCTTTTGTGCAAAACAGCCTATCTCGTCCTATCGGTGCGCAACCTGCAACGGAGAGACGCCGCTGCACGATCTCACGTCGGCGCACATCCGCTGCAAGTGCGGAAAGCACTTCAAATACCGGACGAATTTCGAGGAGGACGTCTTCACATACAGCTGCCTTTCCTGCGGCGCGCCGGTCGATCTGGCCTATAACAAGAAAGCTCGCGCCTATCAGACGGTGCGATGATGCTCGTCATCACCGTTCATGTGAACGCCCCGGCGGGGCAGGCCATTGGCATAAAGGAGCAGATCGCTCAGGATTTGGAGCGATACGGAGATACCCGTGTGGTGTCGGTAGAGGTAGTGCAGCCAACATACCGGCAAATGCAGATTGGAGAGACTGTCAGCCGACAGGGTGGCAAGAGGAAGTAAGAACAGATTGGGGTGAGCTATTACGACGCTTTCGGAATTGAATCAGCATTTTGAGCTGATAGAGAAACTGGCAAGGGCAAGGGAGATGCTACAGTCCTTGCGTGACGCGGCTTGCCCCGGCGCGGCTGCCCTCACAGGTATGCCGCATACTCCCGGCATAAAGGATAAGGTCGGCGACCTCGCAGCTGAGATCGTGGATATGGATGCGCGTGTCGGCTTTCTGGAGGAAGAGGTCAAGGCCAGCGAGGGGCAGATCATGCCGTTCATTCAAGGCATCGACGATGACCAGACGCGCCTGATCTTCCGGCTGCGCTTCCTGAGAGGGCTCGCATGGAAAGAGGTCGCAGCGGTCATAGGAGGCCGCAATTCGGAGGATTCGGTAAAGATGGTGTGTTACCGCTACCTCGGTAGTTAAAAGCTGTTCTTCGCTGTTGCAACTCGTTTCTTGATATTCCCCGCACCATGTATTAGGATTAGACTCGTAAAATCCTACATAAGCCAGGCGGCCATCCCTCGCGGGGTGGCCGTCATTCGTTTGGGAAGGAGGTTGAGGCCTGCGCGTTACTCCTTGCGCGCCGGTCATGCGCCGGGTCCGATGTTCGCCAGCAGAGGGCAGCGGTGACATCATAAAAGGAGATTTCCAAAATGTTCGGAATTGTCATTCTGGCCGTCTATGCGGTGCTGATGATCGGTGTCACGCTGATGTTCACCCGAAAGACGACCGACGCAGAGGGCTTCCATGTGGCGGACCGGCGCATCGGCTCGGTGATTGCCGCCATGAGCATCGCCGCCACTTGGATTTGGGCTCCCTCACTGTTCACTTCCTCGGAGATGGCCTATACGCGCGGCATCCCGGGGATGTTCTGGTTTACGGTACCGAATGTGCTGTGCCTGATCCTGTTTATCCCCTTTGCAAAAAGAATCCGGGCGCAGTACCCGGAGGGCATCACCTTGACCGGCTACATGGCGGAGCGCTATCACTCCGGCAAGGTCAAGGGCGTCTACTCATTCCAGCTCGGCGCGCTGGCCGTTCTTTCAACGGCAGTGCAGCTGCTCGCCGGGGGAAAGACGCTGGCCCTCATTACGGGGCTGCCATTCTGGAGCATGACGCTCGCCCTGGCAGCTATCGCATATTCCTACTCCCGCTTCTCCGGGCTGAAAGCCTCCATCATCACCGATGTTGTCCAGCTGGGCATTATTCTCATAGGTGGCGCTCTACTGGTCGTTCTGAGCCTTCGCATGACCGGCGGCTTTGACACGGTACGGGCAGGGCTCGGTGCTGTCTCCGGAGAATATACCTCGCTCACCTCCTCCGCGGGCATTGAAGTCTTGCTGGGCTACGGTCTGCCGATGGCTGTCGGTCTGATCTCCGGCCCGTTCGGGGATCAGTGCTTCTGGCAACGAGCTTTCGCAATCAGGCGCGACCGCATCGGCAGATCGTTTTTTGCCGGTGCGCTTTTGTTTGCGCTCGTTCCGATCTGCATGGGAACGGTGGGCTTCCTTGCCGCAGGCTCCGGCTTTGCGGCCAGCGACACCGGCATGGTCAACTTTGAATTCGTTTCCTCGCTGCTTCCGACATGGGTGCTGGTCCCGTTCCTGTTTATGATTATCTCCGGCCTGCTCTCCACGGTGGATAGCAACCTTTGCGCGGCAGCGTCGCTCACGACAGACTGGCTCGGCATTGGGAAGGATACGGTGCAGACTTCGCGCCGCACCATGCTTTGCCTGCTGATCGTGGCTATCGCCATCGCCAACATTCCCGGCCTGACGGTGACATACCTGTTCCTGTTCTACGGAACGCTCCGCGCTTCGACGCTGCTGCCGACGGTCATGACGCTGCTCGGTAAGAAGCTGACGGGCAAGGGCGTTTTTGCCGGTGTGCTGACCGCGCTGTGTGTCGGGCTTCCGATCTTCGCCTACGGCAATCTCGCCGGCATACCGGCTGTGAAAGCGGCAGGCAGTCTGACGACCGTCCTGTCCAGCGGCCTTGTCGCTGTTATCGCCTCGAGAAAGGCGGTGAGAGCATGAGTCTCGGAAGGAAGCAGAGGATCGACAACGGCGCGTGGCTGGATGCCGTTGCAACTATCGAAGAAGCCGTTTCCCGCGCAGAGCTGGACGAACTTACTGCCGCGACCGTGGCGGACATCAAGGCCGTGACGGCTGGGAAGTGTGCTGCCTACGCATGGAGCGCTGGTAAGGACAGTATTGTCCTTGGCAAGCTCTGTGAAGCGGCCGGCGTCACCGATAGTATGATCGGCGTGTGCGACCTGGAATACCCCGCCTTTGCCGCGTGGATTGGGGAGCATAAGCCGGCGGGCTGCGAAGTCATCAACACGCATCAGGATATCGACTGGCTGGCAAAGCATCAAGAGATGCTTTTCCCCAAGGACTCCGCCGCGGCCGGACGATGGTTTTCTATCGTGCAGCACCGAGCGCAGCGTGAATACTTCAAGGCGCACGAGCTGGACGTCATCATTCTCGGCCGCCGCCGTGCGGACGGCAATTATGTCGGTCGCAACAGCAATATCTATACCGATGGCAAAGGTGTTACGCGATTCAGCCCGCTCGCTGCGTGGAAGCATGAGCACATCCTTGCCTATATTCACTACCATCAGCTCCCGCTTCCGCCGATCTACGGCTGGAAGAACGGATATCTGTGCGGCACTCACCCGTGGCCCGCCCGCCAATGGACGGGCAGCATCGAGAACGGCTGGCACGAGGTCTACGATATCGACCCCAGCATCGTCCTTGCGGCGGCTGAAAAGATCGACAGCGCTCGCGCCTTCTTGAAGGGGGTGCAGGCATGAAGGTCATAAAGAAGCCTCTGACCGAGCTGCGGCGACCGGATCGGAATGTCCGAATGCACACCGACAAGCAGCTGAAGGAGTTCCGACGCTCTGTCGAAATGTTCGGTCAGATCCGCCCCATCGTGGTCGACGAGGACGGCGTTATTCTCGCCGGCAACGGCTTGTATGAAACGCTGCTGTCCCTCGGCCGCACAGAGGCGGACTGCTATGTCGTGTCTGGACTGACTGAGGCGGAGAAGAAAAAGCTCATGCTGGCCGATAACCGCGTCTTTGACCTGGGCGTTGACGATCTGGCCGCGCTGGACGCTTTTATCCTTGACCTGAAAGACGACCTGGACATTCCCGGCTACGAAGAGGATCTTCTTCGTGCGATGGTGATGGAGGCTGACGAAGCCAGCGACGCCCTGCTTGAGTACGGCACCATTGAGCCGGAGCAGGCTGCGGCCATCACCGAGACGCGCGAGAAATACGCCGCCCGGGAAGAAGCTGCTGCGGCGCAGGCTGAGGAAGTTGCACCCGCACAGAGCGGCACAGCGTCTTCCACCGAGCCCGCTAAGAGGTTTATCCTCTGCCCGAAATGTGGTGAGCGGATATGGCTGTAAAGCGCATCAGCTCAGACATCGACGTTGTGACTGCGGCGCGCCAGCGGATCAAGAATGTATTTTCCAACGGCGTCCCCGTATACCTCTCGTTTTCCGGCGGCAAGGACAGCATCGTTCTTGCCGACCTGACCTATAAGCTGATCCAGGCTGGAGAGATCAATCCCTCGCAGTTGACCGTCCTTTTCGTGGACGAGGAGGCAATCTTCGATTCCATTGAAGCAACGACCAAGGCGTGGCGGAAGAAGTTCCTGCTTGCCGGCGCCAAGTTTCAATGGTGGTGCATCGAGGTCAAGCATTTCAGCTGTCTCAATGAGCTGTCCAGCGATGAAACCTTCGTCTGCTGGGATCGACGCAAGCGCGATGTCTGGGTGCGGCAGCCGCCGCCCTTTGCCATCCGCAATCACCCGCAGCTTCGGCCGCGCATCGACAACTATCAATCCTTCCTGCCCCGCGTGACGATGGACGGCATCATGATCACCGGCGTCCGCGCGGCAGAGTCCATTCAGCGGCTCCAATACATGGCGGCACTGAATATGGGCGCGAAGGGCATCACTGGCACGAACACCATCTATCCCATCTACGACTGGAAGACGGCGGACGTCTGGCTGTACCTGCGAGACCAGCGCATCGAAGTCCCCGAGGTCTACCTGCAGATGTATCAGGTCGGCGTCAATCGGAATCAGCTGCGCGTGTCGCAGTTCTTCTCTGTTGATACCGTACCCGTGCTGGTACACCTGGGCGAATATGACCCATCGCTCATGGAGCGCGTCCTTCGGCGCGAGCCGAACGCCTACCTTGCCATGCTGTACTGGGACAGCGAAATGTTCCACCGCACCACAAGGAAGCGCCGGGAGCTGGAGGGCGAGGACACCAAGGACTACCGTGCGCTCCTGAAGGAGATGCTGTTCGTCCGCCCGGGAGACTTCTTCAATACGGAGCATAAGCGCAAGATCGCCAAGCAGTACCGCAAGATGTTCATTCAGATGGACGGAATGGCGCGGCCGCGCGACTACAAGAAAATGTACGGCGGTCTGACTGCTGGAGATCCCAAGCTCCGCACCCTGCGCGCCATCTATCAGGACATATCCTGCGCCTATGCCGATTACGCCAAGCGCTTCCGGAAGGGAGGTGAGGCAAATGGCTGACGCGGATCTGTTCGCCCCGTTATCCTCCCTGCAATGGGTAGACCGGGAGCAGCTCAAGCCCAATGACTACAACCCCAACAAGGTCAACCGTGAGAATCTGAAACTGCTGGTGCAATCGATCATGACCAATGGCTGGACGCTTCCCATCGTCGTGCGTCCCGACTACACCATCATCGACGGCTTTCACCGCTGGACCGTGGCCGGAGAGGAGCCGCTGCACACCATGCTCAAAGGCAAGGTGCCGGTGGTAATCGTGCGGCATGATGACGCGACCGAGGATATTTACGGCACCGTCACACACAACCGCGCTCGTGGTACACATCTGCTTGAGCCGATGAAAGCCATCGTAAAGCGGCTGCTGGACGAGGGCAAGTCCGTTCAGGAGATCGGCAAACAGCTCGGAATGAAACCCGAAGAAGTATTCCGGCTCTCTGATTTCTCGCGTGATGACTTCCTCGGCATGATGACCAAGGGCGTTAAGGGGTATAGCCATGCGGAATTGCTGACGAAGTTATAACACAATACCACAGCCAGGCGCATACATCGCACGAGAGCGGCGTATCTGCGTCTGGCTGTGTTGCTCCCTCCCCCTCTCGGCATCGTCGCGCTGAGGGCGGGGAAATGCGTTGCAACAGGCGACGACGGCAAAAGGTACTGTGACGACCCCCGCCCCACACGCCGCGGGCTCGCCGACCCCGAAAAAAGCGTAGTTACCAAGGCAAAAATCAGGCATTTCGTTACGCACCAGCCGATGCTTTTGGTGCCAATCGAGGCACCTGCGGCGGTATCTGCCGTAATTCCCTCTGCTTTATCCGCTCTTCTCCGCGAGAATGTGGGGAGAGTTTCGATAAAGGCCTCCTATGAAGATAAGACCACAGCGCGGGATAATGGTCTCGCCGCCTCTGGGCGGTGCTCCAGTGCAATTCTGGTGAGTCCCGCTCCATCGCCACGGAAAGGAGTTTGCTATATGGCTGGACAAAGCGAGAAGATTACCGACGAGACTGAGGTCAGCACAACAGAGCTGGCGACGGTGCTGGGCGTGTCTGCCCGGCGCGTGCAGCAGATGGCGCAGGACGGCACCGTGCCGACCTGCCGCAAGGGTTTCTTCCGGCTGGCTGATTCCGTCCAGCGATATATCAAGTTCCTGTCTGACGGTCCGATGGACGAGGAGGACAAGAAGCTGGAGAAGACCCGCCGCGTGGCGGAAACGACGATGAAAGCGTCCAAGGCCACCATCGCCAAGCTGGAGGCCGAGGAGCTGAAAGGTACCATGCACCGGAGCGAGGACGTGGCCGCGATGACTACCGACTTGATCTATGCCATTCGCGGGGCGATGATGGCCCTGCCCGGCCGCCTGGCCGTGGACGTGGCCTCGGCGAACTCCCCAGCGGAGGCCGCCGAGATTATCCGCCGCGAGGTCAACAAGGCCATGCGGGAGCTCTCCAATTACCGCTATGACCCAAAGAAATACGAGGAGCGCGTCCGGGAGCGGAGGGCCTGGGAAGCTGACAGCGGGCGTGATGCCGATGACGGATAAGGAAACGCGCCGGCTCATAGAGGAGAAAGAGGCCCGCGAGCGGGTAAAGAGGCTGAATGCCGTCATCGGGAAAGTCTTGGCCGGCATGAAGCCGCCGGACGACCTGACCGTGACCGAATGGGCGGAGCAGAATCGCCGCCTGTCTGCCGAGAGCGCCGCAGAGCCCGGACCGTGGCGCACCGAGCGCACCCCCTATCTCCGCGAGCCGATGAACGCATGGACCGACCCAAAGATACGGCACATCGTCATGGTGGCTGCGTCCCAGGTCGGTAAGTCTGAATTTCTCAATAACTGCATCGGCTATGTGATCGACCAGGACCCCGGCTCGATCCTGTTTGTCCACCCTACCACCATTGACGCAAAGGAGTATTCCAAGCTCCGCATCGCGCCGATGATCCGCGACTGCCCCACGCTGCGAAAGAAGGTCAGCGACCCCAAGAGCCGTGACAGCGGCAACACCATTCTGCAAAAGACCTACCCCGGAGGCATCCTCACGATGTGCGGCTCCACCGAGGCCCACGCTCTGGCGTCAAAGCCTATCCGCTATGTGCTGGGCGACGAGCGCGACCGCTGGGCGCTGTCTGCTGGTAACGAGGGCGACCCGTGGGATCTGGCGATGGCGCGGCAGACGACATTCTACAACGCGAAAAGCGCTGAGGTGTCCACGCCCACCGTCAAAAACGCCAGCGCCATTGAAGCCGCCTACGCGACCGGCACGATGGAGCGGTGGAAATCCCGCTGCCCTCATTGCGGCGAGTATCACGAGATCCAATGGGCGGACATCCGCTTTGAGCACGACGAGATCATCGTCGCGGGGAAAAAGACCTACAAGGTCCGCAGCGTCTGCTATGCCTGCCCCGGCTGCGGCTGCATCTCCACCGAGGCGGAAATGAAGCGCGCCCCGGCAAGATGGGAGGCGGACAACCCCGCCGCCTATGAGCAGGGCACGCGCTCGTTCTGGCTGAACGCCTTTGTCAGCCAGTGGGCGAGTTGGGAATCCATCATTCTGAAATACCTGAACGCCATCGGCAGTACCCGCAAGATGCAGGTCGTCTACAACACCTGCTTCGGCGAGCTGTGGGAGGATCGCGGAGACCTGGAGGACGAGGACAGTCTGATGGCGCGCCGGGAGGAATACCCGGCTGAGCTGCCGGAGGGCGTGCTTGTTCTGACGGCCGGTGTCGATACCCAGGACGACCGCATGGAATATGAGATCGTCGGCCACGGCCACTTTGGTGAGACCTGGGGCATTGAGAAGGGCATCGTCATGGGACGGCCCGACGACGATGCCGTATGGGCGCAGCTGGACGAGCTGGTATTTGATCGCGTTCTGCGCTTTGAGAACGGCGTGGGGCTGAAAATGTCAATGTCCTTTGTGGACGAGGGCGGACACTTCACGCAGGAGGTCCGTATGCAGTGCCGGGCGCGGCTGGGCAAAAAGGTGTTCTGCATCAAGGGTATGCCCGGCAGCGATAAGCCCTACACCGCGCCGCCGAAAAAGCAGAAGATCATCATCAAGCAGACGGCGGTCGGCACCTGCTGGCAGTACCAGATCGGCGTTGACTCCGGCAAGGAGGTCATCATGGACAACCTGCGCGTACAGACACCGGGCGCGAAATATTGTCACTTCCCCAAGCGGGATGACTACGGCTCCGGCTACTTCACAGGGCTGCTCTCCGAGGTCAAGGTCTACGACCCCAACAAAAAGCAGCCGTGGCAGTGGAAGAAGATCCCCGGCCACGAGCGCAACGAGGCGCTGGACTGCCGCAACTATGCGCTGGCGGCGTTCAAGGCGCTTCCTAAGAACCTGGACGAGATAGACAGGCGGCTAAAGGAGGCGGGCGGCGAACACGCTCCTGCCCCTGTTGCAACGCCTGTCATGCCGCCTCCCGCCGCCAAGCAGAGGCCGAAGCGCAGAAGCGGAAAGAAATACTACGACGATTGGTGAGGTGTCCGATATGGATAAAGTTGAACTGCGGGCGCGGCTGGACTTCTGGCAGAGCGCCCTCTCAAAGCTGCGCGCCGCATATCTGGCTCTTGTGGATGGCGGCGTAAAAAGCTATGTCATCGACGACCGCGAGCTGACGCGCTTCGACCTGCCCGACCTGAAGGACGAGATCGAGGACGCGGAGAAGAAGGTCGATGAGCTTTTAGCGGAGCTGAACGGCCGCAAGCCGAGAAAGGCTTTCGGCATCGTTCCACGCGACTGGTGACCTTTTTCGTGAGGTCACGAAAATGATACCGGCAAAGCGCCCGAAAGGGCTTTTTGCACAGGCAGCCTGGCGGAGTTTGCTCCTTTCGCCGCCGGGCGGCCTGTTTTTTTATTCCGAAAACGGGAGGCGATAAGCATTGAGCAACAAGAAAGACCGCCGCCGCGCAGCCGCGCCGCAGGCGAAGGGGTACAGCGAAGCCGGGGCCAGCTTGACGCGGCGGGCGCTCAAGGGATTTGTTCCGGACAGCGGCGCTCCCAATGAGGACATCAACCGCAACAACGCCACCCTGCGGCAGAGGGCGCGAATGCTCTACATGGCCGCGCCGGTGGCTACGGCGGCGATCAATACCAACCGCACCAAGGTCATCGGGACGGGGCTGACGCTCAAAGCGTCCGTGGACCGCGAGGTGCTGGGCATCTCCCCGGAGGCGGCGAAGAAGTGGCAGCACGCGGCGGAGATGGAATTCCGGCTGTGGGCAGGGAAAAAGCAGAACTGCGACGCGCTGGGCCTGAACAACTTTGAGAGTTTGCAGCAGCTCGCCTTGAAGTCGTGGCTGCTCAGCGGCGACGTGTTCGCGCTGGTCAAGCGATACCCGGCAACACCGCTAAACCCCTATACCCTGCGGCTGCACATCGTGGAGGCGGACCGCGCCTGCACGCCAAGCGAATATGGCGGCGGTGTAACCATCGGCGGCTTCGTGGAGGGCAAGATCCCCGAGGGAAAGCCCGGCGCAGGCCACAAGGTCTACGACGGCGTGGAGGTGGATGGCAACGGCCGCGTGGTCGCCTATCACATCAGCAACACCTACCCGCACCAGATCACCAGCGAGCCGCAGAAGTGGCAGCGTGTTGAGGCCTACGGCGCCAAGACCGGCCTGCCGAACATTCTCCACATCATGGACAGTGAGCGCCCGGACCAGTACCGCGGCGTTCCTTATCTGGCGCAGGTCATCGAGCCGCTGCTCCAGCTTCGGCGCTATACGGAGTCCGAGCTGATGGCGGCGCTGGTGCAGAGCTTCTTCACTGCATGGATCGAAACGGAGACCGACCCCTCCGATACACCCTTCAACGAGGTCGGCGCAGGAGATATTGCCAGTGTCCCCGCCGAGGTCAACGCGGACGGCGGACCGGTGGCGAACAACATCTCCGATGATGACAACGAGTACGAGATGGGACCGGGTACGGTGACGCACCTCGCCCCCGGGGAAAAGGTCAACTTCGGCAATCCGAACATCCCCACCGCTGGCTTTGAGACCTTTGTCAAGACGCTGTGCAAGCTGGTCGGCGCAGCCTTAGAGCTGCCTTACGATGTGCTGATCAAGGAGTTCAACAGCTCCTATTCCGCAAGCCGAGGCGCGCTGCTGGAGGCGTGGGAAGCATTCAAAATGCGCCGGAAGTGGTTTGTGGACGACTTCTGCCAGCCGGTCTATGAGATGTTCCTGGCCGAAGCGGTCGCTCTGGGGCGCATCAACGCCCCCGGCTTCTTCACGGATCCCCTTGTGCGGGAGGCATGGTGCGGTGCGCGCTGGATCGGCCCTGTGCAGGGCAGCCTTGACCCCAAGAAGGAGGCGGAAGCCGCCCTCATGCTGATCGACAACGCCATCAAGACCCACGAACAGGTCAGCCGCGAAATGAGCGGCGGCGACTGGGAGGAGAACGTGGAGCAGCTGCAGCGTGAAAACGAGCTGCTGACACAGGCAGGAGGCAACAAGGTCACCGTTGTATCGGCATCGCCGAAAGAAGGTGACGGCGATGAAGACTAACTTCGAGCATCTGCAGAGCCTGAATGTGCGGAGCATGGCGCTCGCCATCT
The DNA here is from genome assembly GCF_040096185.1 of Faecousia intestinalis. Taxonomy (NCBI): domain Bacteria; kingdom Bacillati; phylum Bacillota; class Clostridia; order Eubacteriales; family Oscillospiraceae; genus Faecousia; species Faecousia intestinalis. Next base: position 27,463 of record NZ_JBBMFF010000145.1, read on the forward strand.
GGAACTATGCAAGCGACTACTGCGCCTATTGCCCGAAGAACATGGAGCGCCGCTGCAACGAGAACTGCCGTGCGGGAATCCGCGAGTGGCTGAACAGTCCCTACATTCCGTCAAGCGATATTTGGAAAGAAAAGAGGTAATGCGCATGAGTATTCCGGCAAAGAGAGCTGGGCGAAAGTCTCCCGCCGTCAGCATCTCGAAAAAGGTCTATACGATGGCCACGGTGGACGGCAGTGATGCCGAGATCACCATGTATGGAGACATCTACGAGGAGCAGCCTACGAACTGGTGGGGCGAGCCCGTCGAGGGGCAGTACATCCTGCTCTCCGAGTTTTTGGAGGACCTCAAGCAGATCTCCGGCTGCACGTCCATCACTATCCGCATGAACAGCTACGGCGGCGACGCCGGAGCGTCCAACATGATCCACAACCGCCTGCGGGAGCTTGCGCGGAACGGCACGAAGCTTACCTGCATCGTGGACGGCGTTGCCATGAGCGGCGGCAGTCTTATCATGTGCGCCTGCGATACGGTCAGGGTCAATCCCTCCAGCCTCGTCATGATCCACAAATGCTGGACCTTCCTGTGGGGCGGCTACAACGCCGACGAGCTGCGGGAACAGGCCACCCAGCAGGATGCGTGGGACAAGATGCAGATGGAGGTCTACACGCGCAAGACCGGGCTGTCGGCCACGGTGATCTCCCACATGATGGCGGACACGACCTATATGACAGGCCGCGAGGCCATCGACAAGGGCTTTGCGGACGAGCTGATCGAGGACGCGGAGCCGACCAGCATCGCCGCCAGCGCGGACGGGCGCTGCCTGTTCGTGAACGGGCGGCAGATACACCTTGCCCCCGGCATGTTTGCGCCGGACAACATTCCCACGGTCACACCCGAGGCCTCCGCCCCGGTTGAGACAGATAAAAACAAGCCGGAAGTCACCGGCGATGAAGGAGGAATTTCCATGACTAAGGAAGAGCTCCGGGCGAAGTACCCGGACGAGATCGCCCAGGTGGAGGCCGACGCCCGCGCTTCCGTCGATCACACTGAGGCGGTCAACACCGCGATCCAGGCCGAGCGTACGCGTATGCAGGAGATCGACGAGATTTCCGGTCTGCTCGACGCGACGGACGTGCAGCAGGCCAAGTACGGCGACAAGCCCTGCTCTGCTGCCGACCTGCTGATGGCAGCGGCCAAGAACGCCGCCAAGCAGGGCAAGAAGTTTCTGTCCGATCTGAAGGACGACAGCGAGGAATCCGGCGCCGAGGGCGTTCCCGCCGCTCCTGCCCCCGCAGTCGAAAAGCCCGAGGGCGAAGACGGCGAGGAGAACGACACCCCCGAGGCGCGCATGACCAACGCCCGGAGCATGGTCGCTGACCTGCTGGGCAAGAAGAAGGAGGGCTAAGAACATGATCAATCTGAGTGAAAAGCTCGGCGAGATGACCTTTGACGGTCTGATTACCGACATCAAGCCCGCGCCCGAAGTGCGCGGCGGCGTTATCCGCAAGCTGTCCGCTGCGGCCACGCTCAAGCGCGGCACCATTCTTGCCAAGTCCTCCGGCACGGCCGGCGACGGCAAGCTGGTCGTTCTCGGCAGCACGGCCAAGGAAAACGAGACCCTGACCCCCGACTGCATCCTGTGCGACGACATCGATGTCGGCACCGCTGCCGACGAGAAGGTGGCGGTCTACACCGCCGGCTGCTTCGACATCGGCAAGGTGACCGTTGCCAGCGCCTACAACATTACCGAGGGCGACAAGGACAATCTGCGTATGCGCGGCATCGTCTTCAAGGCTGCTGCCGCTGCCAACTAAGGAGGGAATCAACAATGGCTTCTGAACTGAATTTCTTTGACACCTATGTGCTGATGGCGATCACCGAGGAGATCGTTCCTCAGCAGACCTTTTTCCGCGACCGCTACTTCCCCACCGGGGAGCGCGACATCTTCGCCTGCGACAAGGTGCTGACCGAGTACCGCAAGGGCGACCGTAAGATGGCGGCGTTCGTCTCCGCCCGCGCCGGTGACATCCCCATGGACCGCATCGGCTATGCCATCCATGAGTACCAGCCTGCTTTCATCGCGCCGTCCCGTCTGCTGACGCTGGACGACCTGACCAAGCGCGGATTCGGCGAGGCGATCTACGCCAACAGCACCCCTGCCCAGCGCGCGGCGCGTCTGCAGCTGGACGATCTGACCGACATGGACCGCCGCATCGTGTGCCGCGAGGAGTGGATATGCGCGCAGACCATGATCAACAACGCCTGCACCATGCAGACCTACATCGACGACAAGACCGAGGGTGAGAAGCTGTATGTCAAGTTCTTCGATGACGCCAGCGACCACACCTATACCGTGGCCACCAAGTGGAACGCCACGGGCGGCGACTTCTTCGGCGATGTGAAGGCCATGTGCCGCAAGCTCTCCAAGCGCGGCCTGCGCGCGGCCGACCTGGTGCTCGGCTCTGACGCAGCCGACGCGATCCTCGACATGGAGAAGGTGCAGAAGCTGCTCGACCGCAACAGCGGCATCATCATCGGTACTATCGACCAGGAGCTCAGCCGCTACGATGGCGTGGTCTATATGGGTACGCTTAATTTCGGCGGCTTCAAGCTGAACCTGATCTCCGTAGACGAAACCTACATCGACAACAACGGTACCGAGCAGAAGTATTTCCCCGCCACCTCTGCGATGGTCACCGCCCCTGGCTGCGGCCATCTGATGTACGGTCAGATCACCCAGATCGACTACGGCTCCACCGCCTTTGCCAGTCATGCCGCGGCCCGCGTTCCGAAGTTCTCTCTGAACCAGGAGGCGGACATCCGCAAGCTGCGTCTGGGCGCTCGCCCCCTGGCTGCTCCTCACAACTACTGCCCGTACATCTACGCGGCCGAAGTTGTGTCCTGACCCGGCGCGGAAAGGAGACGGCTATGACGAAAATTGAGATCATCTGCGGCACATACGGCTACAGGCCGGATGGCTCGAAGCACCCCATTCCCATCGACCGCGGCGGTATCTGCGAGGTCTCCGAAGAGGAGGCGCAGCGCCTTTTTGCCCTGTGTGTCGCCCGCCCCGCCGAGGAAACGCCCTCTCCCGCTGTTGCAACGCCCCATGAGGGCGAGGACGGCAGCGGGGCTGGCGCTGACCCATCTAACGGCGACGAGGGCGCAGAGGGCGCGGAAAGCGCCCATCTTGACCCCGAGCAGCTTAAAACGCTGACCAACGCCAAGCTCGCGGAGCTTGCCAAGGAGATGGGCATCGACACCGCTAAGCTCAAGACCAAGGCGCAGCTGATCGCCGCCATTACGGATGTTCCGCTGGAGGACGCGATCGCCGAGGACGATGACGGCGTGGACGACGGCGAAGCGCCCCCTGTGCTGACGCCGGAGGCGCCTGTGGTATGAGCGGCTTCAAGGATATGGTCGCCCGCGACAACTTCGGCGTGTTCCTCAACTGCGACGAGTTCGCGGAAAAGCGCACCGTCAAGTACGACGGGGCGACCTACGAGGATATTCCCATCGTCCTCTCCGGCCTGAAGGAGAAGGACCGCCGCCAGCTGATGAGCGACCATGCCCAGGGGCTTTACATCGTTTCCTCCGTTCTCCACTGCGCCCTGTCCGATCTCGGCGGGGTGCAGCCGGAGCGGGGGCAGCGTATCAGGATCAACGACCAGGAGGGCGGCGGCGGCTTCTTCCGGGAGTTCTATGTCGCGTCCTCGGTCTGTGAGATGGGTATGCTGCGCGTGGAATTGGAGGCGGTGGACGAATGAGCTTTATCCGCGTCAATGAGGTCGGCGATGGCAGCCTGGAGCGCGTGAACAAGCTGCTGCACAATGTTCCGGGCGGCGTTTACAAGGCGGCTTTCTCCGCGTTGAGGCGCGCCGGAGATACAGCCAAGACCCGCGCCGGACAGTTCGCAGCCGCCGAGTACACCATCAACAAGGGTGAATTCATGCGGAGAGTTCACTCCAAGACCCACATCACAGGCGGTGCGGGAGGCGTGATGGGTATGAGCATCAGTTTCTCCGGCACCGTGCTCCCGCTGCTGACCTTCAACACCACATACAGCCGGGACGGCACCGTGCAGACACAGGTAAAGCGCAACGGCGGAGCTGCGACGCTTCAACACGCATTCGTGGCCCGCATTTTCGGCCCGACTGCCGTTTTCGAGCGCGTCGGCTCTCCGCGCTTTCCTGTGGAGCAGAAGTTTGGTCCGTCTACCGGACACATGATGCGGAACGAAGAAGTCATCGAGAAGATGGACGAAACGATCCGCGACACCTACGAAAAGCGCGTTGAGCATGAAATCCTGCGCGTGCTGAACGGATGGGGAGGCTGATTTATGACAAGAACCATTCTGCTGAAACGCCTGCGGGCCTTTACCGAGGAGGTCACCGCCGACCTGATCATGCCGACCCGTTTGCAGAAGGGCGACACGGAGCAGATCTTCCGCCCTGCAAAGGTCTACCTGATGCGCCTGCCGGACGGCACTTCTGCCACCAAGAAGGCTCCCTATGTGCTGCACCAGGTCATTACCGGCATGGATCAACAGCCGCAAGGACAGCGTGTGACCTCCAGCGCCAAGGTCCGGTCTATCTGCTGTGTCTATAACGATGACGAGCAGGAGGGCGGGCTGATGCTGCTGAATCTCATGGAACGGCTGCGCATTGCGATGCTCAGGCAGGTCGTGATCGGGGGGCAGTTTACCCTTGACCTGGAGGCGGGGCTTGAAACGCTGGTCTATCCCGATGACACCGCCCCCTATTTCGTGGGGGAAATGATCTCCACATGGAAGCTTCCCCCTGTGGAAAGAGAGGTTAACCTATGAGCGAAAAAATCATCGACACGGCGGCTCAGACCGCCGCACCAAAGACGGCAAAGAAAAAGCCTGCCGCGCCGAAGAAGGTCGCCGACACCGGCGGCTTCTGCGTCTATCTCGGTCCGACCATGATGGGCGTGATCCAGCGCGGTACCATCTATCGCGGCGGCCGGAAGGAAGTCCTTGACTCCCTTGCCCCGGTGATCGAGCAGCACCCGCTGATCGCGTCGCTGGTGGTGAGCGACGAAACGCTCCCCGCCGACCGCATCAAAGTCAAAACGCCTGGGAACCTGCTGTATGTGAATTATCACAAGCTGGCCAAGGGCATGAAGTAAGGAGGAAATTTCAATGAACCACGGCGTATATGTCTCTCAGCAGGCTACCAGCGTCAGCACCCCTGTCGTGGCGGAGTCCGGCGTCCCCTTCGTGGTCGGTCTGGCTCCTGTTCAGGCGGCGGATAAGCCTGCTGCCCCCGGCACCCCTGTTCTCTGCACCAGCTGGTCTGAGGCAGTGGAGAAGCTGGGCTACTCCGACGACTGGGCAACCTACACGCTCTGCGAATTCATGTATTCGCACTTCAAGCTGTTCGCCTGCCAGCCTGTCATTTTCTGCAATGTTCTGGATATCGCCACCGCAAAGGAGGCGTCTGCTGCGGCTGATGTTGCGGTGACGGAGCACAAGGTAAAGCTTCCCATCGCGGCCATCAACGATTCCGCTCTGGTCATCAAGCCTGCCGGCGGTACCGGCTCTGCCTATGTGTCCGGCACCGACTATAACGCCTATTACAGCGGCGAGCATCTGGTGGTGGAGCTGCTGTCTACCGGCAGCGCCTATGATGCCGAGCAGGTAAACATCGCCTACAACAAGGTCAAGGCATCCACCGTCACCGCATCTGACATCGCCTCCGCGATGGAGAATGTGGAGCTGTGCCTGACCCTGCTGGGCATCGTCCCCGATCTGCTGTGCGCCCCCGGTTATTCTCAGCAGTCTACCGTGGCCGCTGCAATGACCGCCAAGGCAGGCAACATCAACGGCCTGTTCCGCGCCAAGGCGCTGATCGACATCGACTGCGGTGCTTCCGGCGCGCGTGCCTATTCCGATGTTCTCACCAAGAAGAACGCCGCCAACATCGCCGACGAGGACGAGATCGCCTTCTGGCCGATGGCGAAGCTGGGCGATTACAAGTTCCACCTGTCTACCCAGATGGCGGGGCTGATGGCGCAGATCGACACCGGCAACGGCGGCTGCCCCTATGAGTCTCCCTCCAATAAGGGGCTGCAGTGCGACGGCCTCTGCCTGGAGGACGGCACCGAGGTCAACCTGACGCTTGCGCAGGCTAACTACCTCAACGGCGTCGGCGTGGATACCGCGCTGAACTTCATGAGCGGCTGGGTGGCGTGGGGCAACTACACCGCCTGCTATCCCTCCAACACCGATGTCAAGGATTACTTTATCCCGGTCAGCCGTATGTTCGGCTGGGTCGGCAACTCCCTCGTCAAGACCTTCTGGAGCAAGCTGGACAAGCCTATGACCCGCCGCCTGATCGACACCGTTCTCGATTCCGCCAACATCTGGCTCAACGGTCTGGTGGGTATGGGCTACCTTCTGGGCGCTCGCGTGGAGATGCTGGAGAACGAAAACCCGCTGACCAACCTCATGGCCGGCATCATCAAGCTCCATGTCTACATGACGCCGCCCTCTCCCGCTCAGGAGATCGACTTCGTGCTGGAGTATGACGCCAGCTATGTCACCAGCGCCCTGCAGGGCTAAAAGGAGGTTTGAATCATGGATCAGAGCATTATCAACTTCAAGGTCTACGAGGACTCTGTTGAATATGTCGGTATGGCACAGGCGACCCTGCCTGACCTGACCGCGCTGACGCAGTCCATCTCTGGCGCCGGCATCGCAGGCAATGTGGAGTCGGTCATTCTCGGCCACTTCGACGCGATGACGCTGGGCCTTAACTTCCGCACTGTCACCGATCAGAGCGTGAAGCTCTCCGAGCCTCGCCGTCACACCATCGACCTGCGCGTTGCACAGCAGGACGAAGATGTCGTGGCAGGCAAGGTGGTCGTCCGCGCCGTCAAGCACATTCTTGTGGTCATTCCCAAGAGTGACAAGGGCGGCTCCGTCGCCCCCGCCGCGCCCTCCAACGGCTCCGGCGAGTACGCCGTCCGCTACTGGGCGACCTACATTGACGGTAAGAAGGTGCGTGAGGTCGACCAGCTCAACTTCATCTGCTATGTCAACGGCACCGACTACCTGGCCGACGTCCGCAAGGCGCTCGGCATGTAAGAGACCTGACAAAAGCCCGGGGCGGAACATCCGCTCCGGGCATCTTTTTGAGATTTGAAAGGAGTTATCACCATGGCTGATATCAACAAGACCGTTGTTCCCGCCGACGCTTTCTCCACCGTCGATCACGACGAGTACGCCGCCGCCGAGGCGCAGGCCAAGGAGAGCGTAGGCAACTATACCCTCAAGCTGAAAAGGCCCTTCACCTTCGAGGGGCAGACCTTTGACGAGCTGAACTTCGACTTTGAGGGGCTGACCGGCGATGACGCCCTTGCCATTGAGGACGAGCTTCAGGCCATCGGCAAGCCCACCATCTCGCCTACCTTCTCCGGCCAGTTCCTGGTGCGCATGGCGGCGCGAGCCTGCACCAACACCATCATTGACGCCAGCGGCCGTCCCCGCCGTATCGGCGACGACGCCCTGCGCGCCCTGCCCATCTTCGAGTTCAACCGCGTCAGAGGCAAGGCCCGCTCTTTTTTGCTGGCATCGGAGCTGTAACCGGCGACGGCGGCGTCTGGCTCCGCAGGCAATGTCTTACGATGGCGAAAAACAATCAGACCCCCGTTTCCTACTGGCTGTCGCTGCCCCTGCCGTCCCTGTGCAAGTGGATCAAAGTCAGCAACCAGCTTGTGAAGGAGGCGCGGGAGCGACGCAAGAATAAATAAATCTGAAAGGAGGGCCGTCTATGGCAGGCCGCAAAGAGTATGAGATGCTATTCCAGCTGAACGCGCAGCTTGGAGGCAGTTACAGCAAGACCTTCAAGGCCGCTCAGCAGGAAATTGTGTCCATGCAGAAGGAAATCCAGGCCCTCTCAAAGACACAGGCGGATATTTCCGCATTCCAAAAGCAGCAGGCAGCCGTGGAAGCGACGCGGAAGCGGCTGGAAATGCTGCGGCAGCAATATGACAATATCCAGCGGGAGATGGAGGAGACCGGCAACGAGTCCGCCGACATGAAGAACAAGCTGCTGGCAAAGCAGCTTCAGATCGACAAGACCTCCGCCTCGCTGGAGAAGCAGACGGCAAAGCTGAACGAGCTGAGCGGGGCTTTGGAAGAGGCGGGTGTCAATACCGACGACCTCTCCCACAGCTCCGAGCAGCTTGCCGGCAAGATCGACACGCTAAAAAAGAAGCAGGGCGAGGCCGCCGATAAAGCTATGACCTTCGGCGACAAGGCGGGGCAGGCCTTTAATCAGGTACACGAGGCCATCGTGGCCGCAGGCATCGCCGTCGCCCTGAAAGAGATCTACGAATACTTCGCCAGCTGCGCGCAGGCGTCGATGGACTTTGAGAGCGCCATTACCGGCGTCGCCAAGACCACAGACCTCACAGACGAGGAACTGGCGGCAATGTCGGATTCCATCAAGGCGCTGTCCACGGAGATCCCCGCCACCACAGAGGAGATCGCAGCGGTAACCGAAGCCGCGGGACAGCTCGGCATCCAAAAGGACGCCCTGCTGGACTTCACCGAGATCATGACCATGCTCGGCACTGCCACCAACATGACAGCTGACGAGGCAGCAACCGCCCTTGCGCGCTTCGCCAACATTACCGGCATGGCAACGGACAATTACGGACGGCTCGGCTCTGTCATCGTTGACCTTGGCAACAACTTCGCCACAACGGAATCCGAGATCGTGGCGATGGGTACGCGCCTGGCGTCGGCGGGTAAGCTGGCCGGACTGACCGAGCCGGAGATCATGGCTCTGGCGGCGGCGATGTCCTCTGTCGGCATCGAAGCCGAGGCGGGCGGTACCGCCATGACCCAGACGCTCAACGCCATTGAAAAGGCCGTTGCAAAGGGTGGGGACGACCTCGCGGAGTTCGCCCGTATCGCGGGTATGTCCTCCGAAGAATTTTCTTCTGCGTGGAAGAACGACGCCATGAGCGCCCTGACTTCCTTCATCGGCGGGCTCGGCAAGCTGGACGAGCAGGGCGAGAGCACCGTCCTCGTACTGGAAGACCTGGGTCTGACCGGCATCCGGCAGAGCAATATGCTCAAAGCCCTGGGTCTTGCCGCAGACCAGATGACCGGCGCGGTGAACACTGCAAATACCGCCTGGCAGCAGAATACCGCCCTCACCAACGAGGCCAACAAGCGCTACGCCACCGCGCAGAGCCGGTTGACCATGATGCAGAACGCCTACAACAACCTCAAGGTAGCCATCGGCGACGCTTATACTCCCGCGCTCAGCGAGGCTTACGGCGTCGGCACGAAGGTCCTCAACAGCATTACGGCGTTCATTCAGAAGAACCCGGCGTTGGTCAATGCCATCACCGCCTTTGCAGGCGTGATCGGCGCGGTCGTCGCCGCGCTGGCTGCCTATGCGGTCGCTGCAAAGATAGCCGCAGCCGCCAGTGCCATCCTCACAGCGGCGATCCCCGGCGTCAATGTCATCATGGGCGTTACCGCTGCCGTGGCCGCAATCACGGCGGGCATCGTTGCCCTGGCCACCGCTGCGGCGAATGACGCCGTACCCAGTGTGAAGGAGCTGACCGAAGCCGCCCGCGGAATGCGGGAGGCGATGGACGAGGCCAAGGCCACCTATGATGATACCGTTACCTCCACCATGGCCGCTGCAGGCGTCGCAGACACCTACATCGGCAAGCTGGAGGAGATGGAGGCGGCGGGGCTCAATACCGACGAGCAGCACAGGCAGTACCATAACACCCTGGCTCTGCTCTGCCAGGTGGTGCCGGAGCTGGCCGATTATATCGACCTCGAAACCGACACCATCAATGGTGGCACCGAAGCGCTCCGCGCCAACACCGAGGCGTGGAAGCAGAATGCCATGCAGCAGGCCTATCAGGATCAGCTCACCGAGCTGTACTCCCAGTATTCCGCCGTGCTGATCGAGGCAGAAGAAAACAGCATCGGACTCACCAAGGCGCAGTACAGCCTGGAGGCCGCCCAGCAGAAGCTGTCTGATACCTACGCGCAGATGGATGCGCTATGGGCAGACGCGCAGAAGCAGGCGGATGCCTATTACGACCAGTACGGCTATTACACCGATGCGACCGCTTTTCTCTCGCAGGAATACTACGACCTGCAAAACTCCATCTACGACACCAACAACGAGATATGGGCGGCTGAGAAGTCCATCAAAAATTACAACAAGGCGATGGAAGAGGACGCAGACGCCGTTTCCGATGCTGAGGCGGAGATCGCCCTCGCGGAAGAGGCGGTCAAGAATCTGACCGCCTTCATGAACGAAGGCACTGGCGCGTCCGAGGAGGCTGCTGCACAGGTCAGCGAGTTCCAGGCTGCCATCTCCGGCGTGCAGGAAAAGATCAACGCCCTTGTGGAGTCCTACAACGAGGCGTACAGCGCGGCATACGAAAGCATATCCGGACAGTATCAGCTTTGGGACGAGGCCGCAAAGGTCGTTGCAACCAGCGCGGGCAGCATCAATTCCGCACTGGAGAGCCAGATCGCCTACTGGCAGGACTACAACGCCAACCTGCAATCCCTGACTGACCGCAGCACCGACATCGAGGGGCTGAGCGACATGATCGCCTCCTTTGCTGACGGCAGCTCCGACAGCGTGAACGCGATCGCCGGCATGGCAGGCGCCACCGACGAGCAGCTGGCCACGATGGTAGCCAACTGGAAGACTCTGCAGCAGGAGCAGCAGAACGCGGCGGGGAGCGTAGCCGACCTCAAGACCGACTTCACGGCCACCATGGACGAGCTGCAGACGGCGCTTGCTGAGGACATTGAAGCGATGGACCTTGGCGACGAGGCCAAGGCAAGCGCGCAGGCCACCATTCAGGGATTTATCGACGGAGCTGTCGGTATGCTGCCCCAGGTGACCGCTGCCTACAACCGCGTCGCCGCCGCAGCCAGAGCCGCACTGTCCGCGTCCGGTACCGGAACGGCCGGCAGCATTCCCGGCTACGCAGTTGGTACGCAGTCCGCCGCACCCGGCTTTGCCCTCGTCGGCGAAAACGGCCCGGAGCTGGTCTACTTCAACGGCGGCGAGCAGGTCATGACCGCCGAGGAGACCGCCGCTATGCGCGAGAGCATGGAGATCCAGGCCATCACCTTCGCCCCGCAGCTGCTGGAGGCACTGCACGCCATCCATGGCGACGGCGCGCTTTCGGCAGAGCCGGGCGCAGGCTCCGGCGCCGGATCGGTGGAGCTGCAGATCGTGTTTCAGATCAACGGCGGCGCATCGCCCGAGACGGTGGAAGCTCTGCGTGAGTACGGAGACGAGTTCACCGAGCGCGTCCTTGAAGTCATGGAGGAGGCCGGCATCGACACCGCAAGGAGGGCCTACAAATGAGTAAGACCTACACCACCATTCAGGGCGATATGTGGGACAGCATCGCCTTCTCCCAGCTGGGGAGCGAAGCGTACACCGACCGGCTGATGAATCTCAATCCGCAGTATCTCGGGTACTACACCTTTCCGGCCGGGATCGTGCTGAAGCTGCCCGACCCTGCTGAGGATGTCGGCGACGCCCTGCCCCCGTGGAAGCAGGTGGTCGGATGAGCAGCCCGAATCAGGCGCGCCGCGTCACGGCGCAGATATTTTTCCAGGGCGCGGACATCACCGGCAGTATGCGCCCCTATTTCCTGTCGGCCACCTACACCGACAAGGAGGCGGACGGCACCGACGATCTGCAGCTGAAGCTTCAGGACCGCGATGATATATGGCTCAAAAAGTGGCTGGCCGATGCCATCGACGCAGCAGCTTCCGCAGGGAGCCTGTCCGCGTCCTCCAAGGCCAAGACCGATGGTGCGGCAAAGTCCTACAAGGTCACCGCCAAAAGCGGCTTGAATGTCCGCTCTGGCCCCAGCACCAGCTACGGTAAATACGGTGCTCTGGTCTGCGGCGCGGAGCTGCAGGTCGAGGGCATCGAAAACGGCTGGGCGAAGGTCAGCTATAACGGCAAAACCGCCTATGTCAGCGCATCGTACATCAAGGAATCCGGCGGCGGGGGCGGCGATGCTTCTGCCGCCGCTCCTGCCTCTGCTTCCGGCGCCGGCTTCAAGATCAGCGCCGTGTTCGTTCGGGAGAACTGGACGGGCGGCGGCAGGGATAAGGTGCTGGACTGCGGACAGTTTGAGCTGGACAGCGTTGACGCCTCCGGCCCGCCGAACACCATCACCATCAAGGCGACGGCTCTTCCGTACAGCGCACAGATCCGCCAGACGGAGAAATCCAAGGCATGGGAGGCCTACACGCTTTCCGGCATCGCAAACGAGATGGCCGCTGCCAACGGAATGACCTGTATGTTCCTCGCCAACAGCGACCCGTCCTATGGCCGCGTGGAGCAGTACAAGCAGAGCGACATCGCCTTTCTCTCCAAGCTGTGCCACGAGGCGGGCATCTCTTTGAAAGCCACCAATAACCTGATCGTACTTTTCGACCAGGAGGATTACGAGAAGAAATCCCCCGTGCTGACCATCGTCCGCGGCAGCGGCAGCTACACCAAGCACAAGCTGAACGCGGGAACGGCCGGAACGCAGTACGCTTCCTGCCGCGTCAGCTACACGGACCCCGGCACAGGAAAGTGCATCGAGGCCACCGTCAAGGTAGAGGACTACAACGACAAGGCCAAGAACAACCAGCAACTGGAGATCACCGCGAAGGTGGCAAGCGTGGCCGAGGCCAAGACCAAGGCTGAAAAATATCTCCGGCTGCACAACAAGTACGCAAAGACCGCAACCTTTACGCTGCCCGGCAATCCGGATATCGTGGCCGGTGTCACAGCCAAGCTCACCGGCTGGGGTGCGTGGGACGGGAAATACATTGTGGAGCAGGCCGCGCACTCGGTCGGCTCGTCCGGCTATACCACGCAGGTCAAGCTGCGCAAGACATTGGAGGGATATTGATGGACGAACTGCAGAATATCCTTTCGAGGCTCGTTCAGACCGGTACGGTAACGGCCGTCGACAGCGCAAAGCGCAGGGCTCGTGTCAAGTTTAAGGACACAGGCATCATTTCGGACTGGCTCTATGTGCTCCAGCACTACGGAGCGAATTTCTACATAAAGCCGGACGCAAAGCACACGCATGAGATCACGGACACCTTCACCGGCGGCGGCACAGCCAGCGAATTCCCCGACCACGACCACCTGCCCGGCTCGCATCTGACCTACTGGATGCCGAAGGTGAATGACCGCGTCCTCTGCCTATACCTTCCGGTATTCAACGGGGACGGTTTTGTGTTAGGAGGTTTTTGAGTATGGGAATGGTCGGCTGTCTGGGCGACATCGTTTTTACGGTGTCTGACCGCACAATCGAAACGATCAATAATGTCACCTGGTCTGGGTCTGCCCGGTACGCGACCCATCAGCGGCACGGCACACACGCCCTTACGGAGTTCACCGGCCTTGACCCCGACAAGATGACCTTCGACATTGTTCTCTCCGCTTACCTCGGCGTTGATCCTATCGCCGAGGTCGTGAAGCTGTGGAACTATGAGCGCGGCGGCATCGCCGTCCCGCTGGTGATCGGCAACAAGGGCTACGGGAAATATCGCTGGTCCGTGCTTGATCACAAGATGAAGATGAAAACCTATGACGGACGCGGCAACGTCACCAGCGCCACCGTGTCCGTCAGCCTGCAAGAGTATCTGAGGGGGTAAAGCTGCCATGAGCTACAAGGTGACCGCATCTGACATCGGCGCGGTGCAGCTCAACGAGACTGACACCGTCCGCTCTGTCTTGCAGAATATCGCCATTATCCTTTCCACGCGGCAGGGGACCTGTCCGTTGTATCGCGGCTTCGGGCTTCCTCAGAAGTTCGTGGATAAGCCTCTGCCGGTAGCTATGCCTATGATGTATTCCGAGGTCAAAGAGGCTGTGGAAGAATATGAGCCCCGCGCCGAGGTGGTGAATGTGACCTTTGCGGCCGACAGAAACGCCCCGGGCAGGCTGATCCCTACCGTGGAGGTGAACATCATCAATGAGTGAGAGAAATACGGGATATCAGTTTGTTTCTACCGACACCGAAGCGGTGGAATCGCTGCTGATCTCCATTTACGAAAAAATCACCGGCGTCAGCGTGAAGCCTGCCAGCCCCGAAAAACTGTTTATCCAGTTCGTAGCCGCCGTGGTGATTCAGGAGCGCGGGCTGAACAATTACACAGGCAATCAGAATATCCCAAGCCGCGCGGAAGGGGAAAACCTGGACGCGCTGGCCGAGCTGTTCTATGTCACGCAGCGCCCGGCGGCGCAGGCTGCGGTCTGCACCGAGCGCTTCCATATCTCCGAGGCACAGACCACGGCGATCCTCATTCCTGCCGGTACGCGCGTCACTGACGCCAGCGGTACGCTGACATGGGAGACGGTCGCGGATGCCTATGTATCCATCGGCGAGACCTATGCCGATGTGCAGATCCGCTGCCAGACTGTTGGTGCGGTAGGCAACGGCTACGCAGTGGGACAGATCAACACCTTCGTTGACCTGTTCGACTACTGTGAGCGCTGCGAAAACCTCACCGCCAGCGATGACGGCGCAGACCAGGCCACTGACGACGAGTTCTATGAGCTGATGCGCGCCAGTCAGGACGCTTACAGCTGCGCCGGAGCCAAGGGCGGGTATATCTACTTTGCCAAGCAGGTCAGCACCAAGATCGCCGACGTGGTGGCGAACAGCCCCAGCGACGGAGCGGTGGACCTCTATGTCCTCATGGACGACGGCACCATCGCTACCACGGAGATCAAGAATGCCGTCCTTTCCGCCTGCAACGATGACACGGTGCGGCCGCTGACGGACAAGGTCTCTGTCAAGGACCCGCAGAAGGTGAGCTACAATATCACCTTCACCTACTATGTGCCGAAGGACAGCTCCCTCAGCTCCACAGAGATCAAGGCTGCGGTCGACAAGGCCGTGGCTGAGTTCGTCGCGTGGCAGTGCGGGAAGCTGGGGCGCGACATCAACCCCTCCGTGCTGATCGGAAAGCTCATGCAGACCGGCATCAAGCGCGTGGCGCTGACCAGCCCGGTCTTTACCACGCTGCGGGATGGCTCCGACGACGCGACGCCGCAGGTTGCGTCGGTCGGGACCATCACGGCCACGAATGGGGGCTATGAGGATGAATAAGGCGCACGGCATCACGAAGGAAAACCTGCTGGCCTCCTTGCCGGCAGTCCTTGCCAATGACGACAATATGGCAGCACTTGCCTCTGCCGTTGCCGAGGTGCTGGCTGCCCGCGTAGGCGAGATCGAGCGCGTGTCGATCTACTCACAGATCGACCGGCTCCCGAACGAGCTACTGGACATTCTGGCGAACGACTTCAAGGTTGACTGGTGGGACGCCAACTACACCCTGGAGGAAAAGCGCCGGACGCTGAAAGACTCATGGAATGTTCACCGCAAGCTCGGCACCAAGGCGGCGGTCGTGCTGGCGATCTCCGCCATCTACCCCGATACGCAGGTCAGCGAATGGTGGGAATACGGCGGCAAGCCGTACCACTTCAAGCTGCTGATCGACGCCACCTATGAGGATGTCGACCCCGTCAGACATCAGCGCGTGATCGACCGCGTTGCCTTTTACAAGAATCTGCGCTCGGTGCTGGACGAGGTAGAATACTACGACGCCGGAGGACTGGCAACAGAGTATTTCGGCGCGGCCTGTATCGGCTGCGAGCTGGTCGACAGCGCGGCCGCCATTCGATACTGACACGGAGGTGTTTTACTATGGCAACATGGAACGGCGTCATCACCAACGCCGGCAACAGCCTGCTCAATGAGTGGGTGAATGAAAAGACCCTGAACTTCGACAGCGCAGCTGCGGGGCAGGGCACCGTCGCGGCGGCGGCAATGATGGCACAGACCGCCCTCGTCAATGAAAAGCAGACCGCGAGCCTGCTGGGCGGCGAGAGGGTATCTTCCGGCATTCGCCTGAAGCTCCGCATCGCTGCGCCGAATACGGCCTATACGCTGAATCAGTTCCGCGTATCTGCCAGCGTGGGCGGAGGAGCGTCCGCCATGATCGCCTTGTTCCAGCTGGAACAGGGCGTTCCCATTCCCAGCAAGACAGAATCGCCGGATTTCGTCTACACCTTTTACGCTCTGATCTCCTGCTCGAATACCGGCACATGGACGGTGACGGTCGACACCAGCGCCTGCGTCACACAGGGCGATATGTCCGCCGCCATCGCTGAGGCGGTAAAGACCAAGCAGGACAAGATCATGGTCAAGGGTCTGCTGCTGGGCGACGGGAACGGGAATATCTCTGCGGCAGTCGCCGGAAAGGACTACGGTTATCCGCTTGCAACAGGCTCAGGAGCGCCGACAGACACGACCGAGGGTACCGCAGGGCAGCACTACTATGACAGCGCTACGGGCAAGGAATACGTCTGCAGCGGCAAGGACAGCAGCGGCAAGTATCAGTGGAAGCTGTCCGGCGCCAGCGACGCGGCCGATCTGACCTATAACGGTGAATCGCTCGACACCTTCCTTGATGGCGTTTCCAGCGACCTCGAAACTCTCTCCAAGGGGCTGGACGGAAGTAAGCCACTCACCGGCAAGACCGATCCGACCTCCAGCACGAAGGGCTCGGTCGGCCAGTCGTATCTGAACACAGACACCATGCAGACCTTCTACTGCACGGCAGCCAACGATCAGACCGGCGTATATACATGGGAAAAGCCCAAGGGCGGCGGCGTGGCTCCACAGCTGGAGGTCTCTGTTGCCACCGGATCGGCTATCACCTGTACGAACGGCGAGACTACGCTGACTGGCACCAGCGTCGGCGGTAAATGCGTTTTTGATCTCCCTGGCTACGGTACATGGTCGCTGTATGCCACGCTGAACGGGCAGACCACCGCCACCGAGACTGTGGTCGTGGATCAGGTCAAGCAGTACGCGGTGACGCTGAGTTACTTCGCGGCTACGCTGACCGTAACGGCGGAATCCGGCGCAGTCGTGACCGCCGCGCTTGGCACGAAGCAGTATACCGGCACCTGCGGCAGCAACGGCAAGTGTGCGCTGACCGTCAACTATGCCGGCACCTATTCCGTGACGGCCACCAAAAGCGGGGTATCCTCGTCCACGGCGTCCGCATCGGTGTCGACCTCCGGCGGCAGTTACACCGCAACGGTGAAGTTCTGCACCCTCACCGTCACCATCGACAGCGGCTCTACGGTCAAGGCGGTCAACGGCTCCACCACACTCACGGCCACCAGCAGCGGAACGGCAAAGTTCTACCTGCCGAACACCGGCACGTGGAGCGTCACCGCCACCAAGAACGGCGAGACGGCCACCGGCAGCGTAGCTTGCAGCTCCTACACCGGCTATACGCTGGAGCTGTCCTATGTCAAGGTCTTCGGCGTTTGCTGGAATTACAATGCGCAGTCGACGGCTCTGACGCGGCTGAAGAAGGCCACCGATCCGAACGGACTGGTCAATGTCGACATCACCACGAATCCCGCGCCTGCGGTCGGTACCGGCGCCGGCAGCTCTCCCTTCGACAACTATCTCCCGTGGAGCGGCATGGACGAGTACAACATCATCAACAATGCCGTAAGCTACAAGAAGGGGCAGAGCGGCTTCTCTCGAAGCAGCTACGATACCGTTGTCTTTATCCCCGAGTATTACTTCCGTATTATCGACGATGCCGCCAACAAGAAACGGTACTTCTACATCGCGGATAAGGCCAAGAGCGGCTTCACCAAGCACCCCGGCTCCGGCAAGTATGTCGGCCGCTACAACACGATCTCCGGCCATTATTCCAAGACCGGCGCTGCGCCGCTGGTCAACCTGACCCGCGCATCGGCTCGTTCCGGTGCCAGAGGAAAGGGTAGTAAGTGGAGCGAGTATGACTTCGCGTCTTGGTGCGCGGTCTGGCTGCTCTATTTGGTGGAGTTTTCCGACTGGGACAGCCAGAGCAAAATCGGGCGCGGCTATGTCGACGGCAACAGCTCTGCCATTTCTTCCGGCGGCACGGACAGTATGACCTACCACACCGGACGCGCAGCTGGGACGAACGGAAAGACCGCCGTCCAGTACCGGCACATCGAGAATCCCTACGGCAATGTCTTCGAGTTTATCGACGGGATCAACTTCTCCGACGGAACGGTATATGTCTGCCTGAACCCTGCGAGCTATGCAGATGACACCGCGGCCAACTATACGAACATCGGCTCCAAGATACAGAGCGATGGGTACATCACGGCCATCGGCGTATCGTCGGCCATGCCCTGGGCGTTCTATCCCACGGCGGTCGGCGGCAGCGAGACGACCTACATTCCGGACTACGCCTACTACAACTCTGGCTGGCGTGTCCTCCTCGTCGGTGGCTACTGGATCTTCGGCGGCTATGCCGGCCTTTTCTGCTTGAACGCGGGCAACGCCTCGTCGTACTCGTACTCGTACGTCGGTGCGCGACTCCTTTTCCACCCCTAATGGGGGACCGGGGGCCGCAGCCCCCGGCGCGTTCC